>SKHS01000261.1 GCA_007116835.1 Halomonas sp. | reverse complement strand
TTTAATACACAAATAGAAAGATTTGAAGCCTTTTTTTCTGGCGTTGCCTTCGAGCCTCACCGGCACGATACGTATGCTGTAGGTAGAACCCTGGCAGGGGTTCATTGCTTCAATTACCGAGGTGAAAAAAGAACTAGCTTACCTGGCAATACCATTGTAATTCATCCTGATGAACTCCACGACGGTGTGGCTGGTACGGATGACGGCTTCTACTACCGCATCATGTATATTGAACCCTGTGCTCTTCAAGCGGTGCTTGGTGGCCGCACTTTACCCTACATAAAGGGAGGCGTTAGCACAGACCCTCGGCTTTATGCCGCCACAGAATTTCTTATGAATGACCTTCAAACTGCTCATGAGCAGTTTGAAGAGGAAGATATCGTCTTCGAACTAGCCAGTGTACTCTCTGCTGTTGCCGGTCACAAAAGAGGTAGGGTGGCATACGACTATAACGCTGCAGAAAAGGCTAGAGAATATATTCACTATTCGTTGGACTCTCAGATCACACTGGATGATTTAGCGTTAGTGAGTGGCCGTGAAAAGTGGAGTTTATCAAGAGATTTCAGGGCATTATATGGAACAAGCCCATACCGTTACTTGACCATGCGGCGTCTTTCGTTTGTAAAACACTATTTGATCCAGGGTTATTCGTTGTCGTACGCCTCGGTTTCAGCTGGCTTCAATGACCAGAGCCATATGACAAACCACTTTAAGAAGGCCTTCGGTCTTACCCCTACTCAGTGGTTGTCTAGGTTTAAGAAAAACTGAAGGGCCAGTGGCTACTAATCACCGATATCGCAAAAACATTCAAGTCTTCCTATGAAGAAAACCCGCCCACCGCCAACAGCTTACGCTGCCTGACAATGGGCGGGCTTAGTACTGCCTAAACGCTACTAGCTTAACGCTTCCAACGACGCCTCAATAATACTCACCCCTTCCTCCAACACCGCAGACGACACCGTCAGCGGCACCAGAATGCGGATGCTGTTGCCGTAGAAACCACAAGAAAGCAGGATCAGGCCTTTTTCACGGGCTTTGGCACAAAGGGCACCGGTCATCTGAGTATCCGGCTTGCCTTCGCTGTTGAGCAGTTCGAACGCGGCCATGGCGCCGAGCTGGCGGCCGTGGGCAACGGCGGAGAAGCGCGCTTCCCATACCGCGAAACGCTCGGCGAGCATTTTGCCCATCTGTTCGCTGCGCGCCAGGATATTTTCTTCTTCGATCACCTCAATCACCGCTAACGCCGCTGCGCAGGAGAGCGGGTTGCCGCTGTAAGTGCCGCCCAGGGAGTTGGGGCCAGAGGCGTCCATCACTTTGGCACTACCCACAACCGCCGATAGCGGCATGCCGTTCGCCAGGCTCTTGGCGGTGGTGAGGATGTCCGCTTCAATACCGCTATGTTCGAGCGCAAACAGCTTACCGGTACGGGCAAAGCCGGACTGCACTTCATCGGCGATCAGCAAAATACCGTGCTCGTCACACAGCGCACGTAGCGCTTTCAGGTAATCCGGTGAGGCGATGTAGAAACCGCCCTCGCCCTGTACCGGCTCAATCACGATGGCCGCTGTGCGATGCGGGGCAATATCGGTTTTGAACAGCGTGCGAATGGCGTCTAACGACGCTTCTTCGCTGATACCGTGCAGCGGGTTGGGGAACGGCGCGCGGAACACATCACCCGGCATCGGGCCGAAGTCATTCTTATAGGGCAGTACCTTGCCGGTCATGGCCAGCGTCATCATGGTACGGCCGTGGAAAGCACCATCGAACGTGATAATGCCTGTACGGCCAGTCGCCGCGCGGGCGATCTTCACGGCGTTTTCCAGCGCTTCAGCACCGGTATTCACCAGCATTGCTTTACGCTCGGGGCCACGCACCGGCGTCAGTTCACAAAGTTTTTGGCACAGCTGCACGTAAGGGGCGTAGGAGATCACTGCCGCGCTGGTGTGCATGACTTTTTTAAGCTGCGCTTCTACTGCCGCGACAATTTTTGGATGGCGGTGACCCAAGTTGAGCACACCAATGCCGCCCGCGAAGTCGATCCAACGGTTGCCGTCGGCATCCCACAGTTCGGCGTTTTCAGCGCGCTCGGCAAACTGGGTGGTAGGCGTGGCGGCACCGTTGGCCACATAGCGGTGTTTCAGTTCGTTCAATTCTTGGTTATTCATCATCGTTTTCCTTATAGACCGCCAACGCAGACGTACTTCAGCTCAGTAAACTCATCCAACCCGTGATGAGAACCTTCACGCCCCAACCCGGACTCTTTCACGCCGCCAAACGGCGCTAGTTCGGTAGAAATCAGTCCTTCATTAACGCCAACCATGCCGTATTCCAACTGCTCCATGGTGTGCCAGATGCGGCGGTAACCCGTGGCGTAGAAGTAAGCTGCCAAGCCAAACGGCGTATCGTTGGCCATGGCAATCGCTTCTTCATCACGCTGGAAACGGAATATGGGAGCCACTGGGCCGAAGGTTTCTTCATCGGCCACTGCCATCTGGGTGGTGACGTCAGCCAGTACCGTGGGCGTGAAGAAGCGCTCGCCTGCGGCGTGGGGCTTGCCACCGCAGAGCAGTCGCGCGCCTTGATTCACCGCGTCGTCTACGTGACGCTGCACTTTCTCCACCGCCACCTGGTTAATCAGCGGGCCGATGGTGCTGCCTTGTGTTAAACCATCGCCGACCTTCAGCGCGCTAACACGCTCGGTCAGCTTGCTGACGAACGCATCGTAAACACCGTCCTGCACTAGGAAACGGTTGGTACACACACAGGTTTGTCCGGCGTTACGGAATTTTGAGGCAATCGCCCCTTCTACGGCGGCGTCCACATCAGCGTCATCAAAGACGATAAACGGCGCGTTGCCGCCCAGTTCCATGGCGGTTTTCTTCACTGTGCTAGCGCACTGAGCGAGCAGGTGTTTACCCACTGGGGTCGAGCCAGTAAACGAGACTTTACGCACCCGAGCGTCGGTGGTGAGCACGTCGCCAACCGCTGCCGGTTTTGAGGCGGTAATCACGTTGATGGTGCCGGCTGGCAAGCCCGCTTCTAGTGCTAGGTAAGCGGCAGCAAGCGCGGTTAACGGCGTGGCTTCAGCAGGCTTAATCACCACGGTGCAGCCTGCGGCCAAGGCCGGGGCACACTTGCGAGTAATCATCGCTAGCGGGAAGTTCCAGGGGGTAATTGCTGCCACTACGCCGACCGGCTCGCGCAGCACCAGCAGGCGCTTGTCCGCGCCGTGGCTGGGCAGGGTTTCCCCGGCCATGCGCTTGGCTTCTTCAGCGAAAAACTCAATAAATGAAGCGCCGTAAGCCACTTCACCTTTGGCTTCCGCCAGTGGCTTGCCCTGCTCTAGGGTCATCAAGCGAGCTAAGTCGTCGGCGTGTTCATTGATCAGCTCAAACCAGCGGCGCAGCAATGCCGAGCGCTGTTTGACTGGCGTTGCGCGCCAGGCTGGCCCAGCGGCATACGCGGCAGCCACTGCGTCGCGAGCATCATCGGCACCTAAGTCGGCAACGCGGGCAATCGTCTCGCCGGTCGCGGGGTTATCAACGGCAAAGGTTTGTTGGCCCTTGCGCCACTCGCCACCCACCAGGGTGGGCACTGCATCGTGTAACCACTGTTCGATAAAGCTCATCATCTTCTCCTGGTCTGCAACATGATAGGCACGCTAGCAGCAATGTGTTGGCAGGCGAATGCACCACTTTTTCGTTCAACCAGACCACTTTTCTGTTTTACTAGTTAAACGGGGAGCATCGTGACAATAAGAGGATGTGAATGGATCGCCAGGACGTGTTACAGCAACTTGTAAAACGCTATGCCCAGCAGCCTGAGCGTTTGAGTAAACAAGTGCGCCTAGAGCAAGCCCTGAGACAGGCGGTCACCCAAGCGTGGCCGCACCAAACTCGCCTGCCGTCACACCGGCAGTTGGCAGTAACGTTGGGCGTTGCTCGACACACGCTGTCTCGTGCCATTGCGTCACTTATTGAAGAAGGCCTACTGACGACGTTTCATGGCAAAGGCACCTGGAGTTGTAAGAAAGAAGTGTCTGCCGCGCCAACACCGCCAAGTGTTCAGCTTTCAAAACGCGCTCAGCAAGTGTTGCGCTGGCCAGGGGCGAGCACGGTGCAAAGCGGTGCCTTTGTGCCTGGCATACCAGACATCGCGCAGTTTCCAATGCGCAAGTGGCGTCAGCTCTATGCCAGCGTCACCGTGCCGCAAAATGCTTTGTTGTTGTCCTATTCCACCGGCGGTTATGGGCCGCTTAAGCGCGCTATTCGTGAATTTCTAGCGCATTGGCGCAACATCCACTGTGATACGGAGCAAATCATCATCACCGACGGCACCCATAACGGCATTGAGCTATGTGCCATGGCGCTCGCTGATGTAGGAGATACCGTAGCCATGGAATCGCCGTGCTACTGGGGGGCACGCAATGTGTTTACCGCCGCGGGCTTAACGATTGAGATGGTGCCTTGGTTGCCTGATAAGGGACATGCTTTACCGACGGTGGCTGGCAATATTTCCCTCGCTTATTTGACCGGCTCCCATCACTACCCACTCAGCGTGCCCACGCACGCAGCTCATAAGCAGCAGTTGTGCGATGCGTTGTCGCCCACCTACATCGTTGAAGACGATTACGAATTCACCCGCGACGATCACCCCAACCTGCTGTTTGATCCACACTCAGAGCGCCACTTGCTGGTAGGCTCATTCTCGAAGATGATGTTTCCCGGTCTGCGGCTTGGCTATTTGGTGGTGCCACGCCATTTGGCAGGCCCAATGAACCGCCTACGCAGCGAGTTATTTCGCGAAGGCCGTATGCTGGACCAAGCCGTATTGGCGCAGTTTATTTTTGATGGTGATTTAGATGCCTGGTGCCGCCGTATTCAGCGCGACTATTTAGGCCGCCAGCAGGTGCTGCACGACCAGCTTAGTTCACTGCCCAACGTACAGAGTGTGTCACCCCCAACTAGCGCGATCAGCCTGTGCGTTGAGTTTGAATTCGGGGTTAATGATGTGGCGTTGGCCCAGGCACTGCTCAAAGAGCACCTGATAGTGAGGCCACTCAGCACGGTATGCACTGAGACAGATCCACGCGTTGGCTTGGTGATGGGCGTCGGCATGCTCTCAGGGGAAACACTGGTACGTGAAGCCCAGCGGCTGCGTCGCTGCTTAGAAAGGCTGCTACGTTAAGCGCGATACATTCATCACCACGCATTGGCTTACAACAACCTATTCGCAAGGACTTTTGCATGCTCCGCCCTGTTAATGGCTTTACTGTTTCTTCTAATGTGAAGGTTTCCAGCTTGAGAGCTCCTAGCTTAAACGCGCTGCGTCTGTGGGCGGTACTGGGCGTTATGCTACTGCTTTCAGGTTGCGCCACGTTCTCACCGAACCCACCTGAAGACCAAAGCAACATTTGCGAAATTTTCCGTGAGCAGCCGAGCTGGTATGACTATGCCCGCGCTTCCGAAGAGAAATGGGGCACACCCATCGCCACGCAGATGTCGTTTATTCAGCAGGAGTCTTCGTTTCGTAGCCATGTGCGCCCCGACCGCAAATATTACCTGGGCTTTATTCCCGGCCCCCGCCCCTCTTCCGCCAGAGGTTACGCCCAAGCCCAAGACCCGGTCTGGGGCGAGTACCGTGACCAAGCAGGCAGTTTGATGGCACGGCGTACGCATATGAAGCACGCCACTGATTTTATTGGTTGGTATAATCGCCGTTCTCAGCAACAGGCGGGCATTTCGCTAAGTAATCCTGAACACCTTTATTACGCTTACCATGAAGGCGCAGGGGGTTATCAGCGAGGCTCCTACCGCAGTAAACCCCACGTACTGCGTGCAGGCAGCCAAGTGGCAGCCCGTGCTAACCGTTATCAAGCGCAGCTCAACGCCTGCGAAGCAGAGTTTCAGTGCCGCAAGTTTTATCAAGTCTGGCCGTTTTGTCGTCGTTGAATAATGCTTTTCGTGTTGGTAAATGATCTGCCTATACTCACCATAGCCGCCACCGGAGACTGCTATGGATTATCAACACTACCGCACCGCCCTTGCCGAGACGCTCGCCCAAAGTGAGTTGCCCTTTGCGCTTGGCGAATACCAGACGCGCCTAGACAAGGTGCGCCATGCCATGGCCCAGCGCGGGCTGGATGCACTGCTGCTCACAGACCCTGCCGATATTAACTACCTAACCGGCTATCACACCTTTGAGGTATCAGTACACGCCTGCTTAGTGTGCACACCTGCACAGTTGGTGTTACAGGTGGCATCCATTGAAACGGGAGCGGCAGTAGTCACTGCCCGTGTTGATGAAATCATTGGTTACCGATGGGAAAGCCTGGATGAAATCATCACGCCGCTAGCGGATTTACTCACGCCTTGCGAGCAAATTGGCATCGACGGCTGGAGCAGCGGTTTACGTGTGGGCGTGATGGATGCGCTGACCCGCTCGGTAGGCAAAGAGCGCTTCTGTGAAGCAGGTGACCTACTCGATACGATTCGCATTGTGAAAAGTAGTGCCGAACTTGAAATGCTTAGCGAAAGTGCGCGCATTACCGCTGCAGGGTTAGAGGCCGCAATGGCCGCTATTCGCCCAGGCATAACGGATAACGATATTGCGGCCATCGGTGCTAAAGCCTTATTAGAAAACGGTAGTGAGTTCATGAGCTTGCAGCCTATCGTGACCAGCGGGCAACGCATCGGGGTGATTCACGTTAACCATAAGCGTCGCGTCATCCAGCCCAATGAACCGATATTTTTAGAATTTGGTGCCGCTTACCAGCGCTATACCGCCCCGATGATGCGCACCGCGGTGACAGGTAAGCCTAACGCTGAATTAACCGCCACCCGCGACCTATGTCGCTCGCTGTTCGAGACGCTGTGCAGCCACATGACACCAGGCAACACCTTTGATGATGCCGCGAGGGCGGCGGATGCCCTACTAGCACCCACCCGTGACCAGCTGTTTTTTTCGGGAGTATTTGGCTACGCCGTAGGCGCACAATTCCCCCCTAGCTGGGTGGAAGGCACCGGCTATATTGCCCAAGGCCTGCATCGTTCCTTCGAAGAAAACATGGTCTTCCACTTACCGCTTTGCCTACGCGTTCCAGGCCAGTGGGGAGTAGGGTTAAGCGATACCGTAGTGGTTACCCAACACGGTGCCAAGCCACTGACCAATAACGATTGGCAGCTCTATCAGACAACCGATCAATAACGAATAGATCATCGCGCTAATAACCTAAGATTGACAGTATGCTTAGCCAGCGTTATCGTCATCAAATATGCAAATGAGAACCACTATCTTTTCATAGATACTTTCATCTGAGGTGACGATCAGTTGAGGTAACGACAAGCTCCGTTAGTAAGCCCTGATAGTAAGTTCTGTTAGTAAGCCTTGATAGCAAGTTCGATCAGTCAGTACTAAAAGTAAGCTCTATGGATAAGTGCCATGACTAGTGAGCAACGCCAGCTTCGCCAAACGTTGATTTTTTTACGCACCTCTTTTGAAGCAGTGCAACACTCGATTGCCGGCCGGTTAGACGACCCGCTGCCCTGCTGGCTAGACACCAGCATGCTCACCCTGATGTCGCGGGAATTAGCCCGCTGCAGCCAGCAAGCCAAACCGCTCTTCCCGCCACCTGTCACCGAGCACGTGTTTATCGCCTCTCAGCAGTGCGACTTGCTCCTCAAGCAGTGCCCTGGCGTACTAAGCAGCGCTGTTTGTTACCGTCAGCTAAGTGCCATTATGCTGGCGCTAACCAACGCGATTGAACAAACCGACACGCCAGCCAAGCGCCGCTGGCCTTGGCAGCGACGCTTTTAAACGGTTGGTTCGTTAGAATGTTTCCCACTCGTCAGCGACTGGCTCAGCTTTTCGGGTAGGTGCTTGATAGCTAGAAACAGGTTGCTTACTCACGCCTGCTGATTTTTGTGGCATCGGCAGCTGGTAGCCCTCCGCCACTTTAAAGTAGGCAACTGCGTTCGCAAGGTCTTGCGCCTGCTCTCCCAACGATGCTGATGCAGTGGCCGTTTGCTCAACCAGTGAGGCGTTTTGCTGAGTGACATCATCCATCTGGTTAATCGCAATGCTCATTTGATCAATGGCTGAGGTCTGCTCATCAGATGCTCGGCTTACGTCCTCCATAAGGTCCGACACTTTACCGATATTCACCACTATCTGTGCCATTGACTCCCCAACGGCTTTCACCAGATTACTTCCCTGCTCAACCACGCTGTTATTGTCGGTGATTAAGTCTTGAATTTGTTTGGCTGCGTCCGCGCTTCGCTGCGCCAGGCTTCTCACTTCTTGAGCAACCACCGCAAAGCCCCGCCCCTGCTCTCCAGCGCGAGCGGCTTCTACCGAGGCATTCAACGCCAGAATATTGGTCTGAAAGGCAATACCATCGATTAAAGTCACAATACCGCTAATTTTTTCTGAACTGTGATTGAGTTCATCCATTTTATTGACGGCTTCTTTGACTTTTTCCCCACCATAGCTCGCTGAGCGGCTAGCGGCATGTGCAAGCGCATTCGCTTCGCCAGTGTGCTGGGTATTATTTTTTACCGTCGCGGCCACCTGCTCCATACTTGCGGCAGTTTCTTGAAGACTAGATGCCTGCTCTTCAGTACGCTGTGACAGATCAATATTGCCCGACGAAATTTGACTTGAAGCGCTAGAGATAGCGCCTGCTGAGGACTGGATACCACCAATAAGCCCCTGCAGCTTACCCTGCATGTCGCCTAATTCATCAAGCATATCGCCGATTTCATCACGGTGGGTATGGTGAATTTTTTGCGTTAGGTCACCTTCGGCCATCGCATGAAAATGGCGACGCGCTTGTACCAGCGGCTGCAAGATCCGCTGAATCAGCAGCCAGCTAAGCACACCCGCCAACACAACCGCGACCAGTAGAGCCCCGATCATCAAATTCCTCATCATTGCCGCACGCGAAACAGCACGTTCATAACCCGCCTGAGCTTCACGCTCTTCCTGTTCGATCAGTTCATTTAACGTGGCGTGCATTTGGCGATAGGCTGGTAATGCTTGAGTGAAAGCCATCTCATTGGCTTCATCGTAGTTACCCACTGAGTAAAGCGGCATTGTGGGCACTACCGTCACTAGTAGTTGCTGATAACTTTCACGGAAACGCTCCGCAAGTGCTTCCGTACCGGCAGACATTTCATTAGACGAATATGCATGCCAGATAGCGTCAATCTGCGAGATATTTTGGATAATATTATCCATGTGCATCTGCACGGAGTGGTCGTGAAGCGCACTCACTGCCAACATTGGGTCATGCTGGCCGGCAAGTGACAGTTCCATAATCATATCTTTAGAGTGCTCATTAAGCTGAGCAATGCGCTGGGTATCACGTAAATTTTCTTGGTAAATCGTATCCACCGCGCGATTAGAGGAAGCCATTCCGCTGAAGCCCATTGCACTAATGAGCAACATTAGGATTAGCATCACGATAACCATCAAGGTCAGGCGTTTTTTAATTGTCATTCGCAACATAGTAGCTCTCGGCGCATCAGCGCATGGCAGATTAATTTAACAGTTCAACAACACATCTATTTTACGCCTTAACTTTTTTTAACTAAATTCGCCCAATTGATACGCATCAAACAAACGGGGTTTTTATCGATAAATTTTGTCACTCAATGCCGCAACGAGTGCCCTCCCCTACGCCCCTCTTCTTTTTTTCTTCCATGTTGGCCTAGCGGCATTTATATCGCCGTTTAGCTCTTTGTAGTAAACTGGTCTATTATAACCACCGCGATATAATTTGATCGTTACCAAAAGGAGTTTTCCCATGGCGTATGAAACGCTTTTCACCCCTCTTCAGTTAGGTAGTTTATCGATCCCTAACCGCGTAATCATGGCGCCCCTGACACGCTCACGCACGCCCAGCAGCGTGCCGGGCACCCTGCAGGAAGCCTATTACGGCCAACGCGCAGGGGCTGGACTGATTATTAGTGAAGCCACCAATATTTCCCCCACTGCCAAGGGTTATGTGTACACACCAGGCATCTGGACGGATGAGCAAGAAGCGGGCTGGAAAGGCGTGGTAGATGCGGTGCATGCCAAAGGTGGCCGTATCGCGCTGCAGCTGTGGCACGTTGGGCGCGTTTCCCATGAAATGGTGCAACCGAATGGCCAACCGCCTGTTGCCCCTAGCGCATTAAAAGGGGAAGGCGCTCAATGCTTTGTTGAGTTTGAAGACGGCACTGCTGGCCAGCACCCTACCAGCACACCCCGCGCACTGGAAACCGATGAGATTCCAGGCATTGTCGATGACTACCGCCAAGCGGCCGTTCGCGCAAAACGCGCAGGCTTCGATATGGTGGAAGTGCATGCAGCCAATGCTTACTTGCTTAACCAGTTTTTGGCCACCGGCACCAATCAGCGTACCGACCAGTATGGCGGCTCGTTGGAGAATCGCGCACGCTTTCCATTGGAAGTCGTCGATGCGGTGATTGAGGTATTTGGCGCAGCACGTGTTGGCATTCGCCTGACGCCGTTTATCGAACTGTTCGGCCTAACCGATGATGAGCCTGAAGCCATGGCCTTCTACCTGGCCGAGCAGCTGTCTAAGCGTGGCTTAGCCTATCTCCACTTAAATGAGCCTAACTGGATTGGTGGTGATATCACCTTCCCAGAGGGCTTTAGAGAGCAAATGCGCGAGCGCTTTAGCGGCTGCCTGATTTACTGCGGCAACTACGATGCCAAACACGCCGAAGCCCGGATGAACGAAAACACCACCGATGCTGTGGCCTTTGGCCGCCCCTATATCGCCAACCCCGACTTGCCGGAACGCTTCCGAGTGAACGCGCCACTTACCGAGCCGAACCCTGAAACGTTTTACGGTGGTGACGAAAAGGGCTATACCGATTATCCGTTTATGGATAACGGCTACGATCGTATTGGTTAGACGGCTCAACGCCATATCATAAGACTGAAAAGCATCACTTAAGTGGTGCTTTTTTTGTGTCTGCACCTGCCCAAACGCTGCTAGGCTATTGATTCTGGCGTTTTAACCTACAGGTGAGTCATGCTCGGTTCGCTATTCGCTCTGCTGGTGTCACTCCTGCTTGTTGGCCTTACCGCCACCACGGGGGCGCGTTTTCGTCCCGACGGCTGGTACCGCGAGCTGCGCAAACCCAGCTGGACACCACCTGACATTGCCTTCCCTATCGCCTGGGGTATTCTTTATTTATTAATGGCTATTGCCGCGTGGCGTATTTATATGGCCGATGACTCCCCGCTACGCACGGCAAGCTTAGCGGTTTATGGCCTTCAATTACTGGCTAATGCAGCGTGGTCATGGCTGTTCTTTGGGCGCAAGCAGGTCGCCGCAGCGCTGGCGGATATCGTTCTTCTTTTAGGGTTAATTACGCTAGCCATTGGGCTGTTCGCTAATGTGAACGCATTGGCTGCTTGGTTGATGGCGCCTTATTGGCTTTGGGTGGCGCTTGCGTTGACGCTTAATACGTCTATTCTACGGTTAAATCACAGGGCCTAAACGCCCATCGACAGGGTGTATCACATGGATGTCACTTCACTTCCTTTTCTACTCGCTGTTGCCTCATTAGTCTTAGGCTTGTTGGCAGCAGCCATTTTTTTGTATGTGGTGGTACCTAGAAGACGCCGCGCTAAAGCAAAGACTACTCCTCCTCGGCCTACCCCCAAAGCAGCACCACAGCCTCCTGAACCGGAAACACCCGCGCCTGCTGCGCGTAAAGAGAAAGTAAAGCAGCACTCACTTTTTGTGATTTTTGCCCACCCCGATGCCACCACGGACGAACGTTTGGCCGAGTGGCTACGGGGAAAAGAAGCCAGCTATGATGCGATTAAGAAAGTTTACTTAATCAATGGCAAGCAGCCTTCTAACCCCGTCACGATTGCCAACGCCTTTCCACCTGGCGAGATGCCTGACCTGCTGCAAGGGGAGACCCACGAACCCATTCGTGGGATTAGCTTGCTGGTTAAGCCGCCGCTACATAAACGCCGTAACCAGCAAATGCACGTTTATGTAGCGCTCGCCAAAGAGCTTAACGACACCTTTAACGGCAACCTTCTCGATGCCGACCGGCAACCCGCTACGGAAACGACCTACGCACAGATTATTGGCTAACCTGTTTAGCGATTAAACAACGCCTTGGCTACGCAGGTAGTCGTCATAGCCACCGCTAAAGTCAACCAGCCCTTCGGGCTGCATATCAATAATGCGCGTGGCGAGCGACGAAACAAACTCGCGGTCGTGGCTGACAAATATCAGCGTACCGGGATAGTTCTCCAGCGCTAAGTTCAGCGCCTCAATCGATTCCATATCCAGGTGGTTGGTCGGCTCATCCATCAACAAAACGTTGGGGTTAGTGAGCGTTAGCTTGCCAAACAGCATACGACCCTGCTCACCACCTGAAATCACCCTGACAGATTTATTAATGTCGTCGCTGGAAAACAGCATCCGCCCCAGCGCGCCGCGCACCACCTGCTCGCCGCCTTTGGTCCATTGGCTCATCCACTCAAAGAGCGTGGCATCGACAGGAAAGTCGTCGGTGTGGTCTTGGGCAAACATGCCAACTTCCGCGGCATCAGTCCACTTCACTTCGCCAGCATCGGGGTGTAAGTCACCCGCCAGGGTTTTCAGCAGGGTGGTTTTACCTATGCCGTTGGGGCCGATGATGGCAATCCGCTCACCCGCTTCGACGGTCATCGAGAAACGCTCAAAGAGCGGCTTCTCATCGTCGTAGCCTTTGGTGATCGCATCAACGTTCACCGCATTGCGGTGGATCTTTTTATTCTGATCGAAGCGGATAAACGGGCTAACCCGACTTGAAGGCTTGATATCTTCCAGCTTGATTTTGTCGATCTGGCGCGCCCGTGAAGTGGCTTGTTTGGCTTTAGAGGCGTTGGCCGAGAAGCGGCTAACAAACTGCTGAAGCTCGGCAATTTGGGCTTTTTTCTTGGCATTATCCGAATGCTGGCGCTCGCGGGCAGCGGTGGCGGCGGTCATGTAGTCATCGTAGTTGCCTGGGAACAGGGTAATTTCCCCGTAATCCAGATCCGCCATGTGCGTGCACACGCTGTTCAGGAAGTGGCGGTCGTGAGAAATAATCACCATGGTACTGCTGCGCGCTTTAAGAATATCTTCCAGACAGCGGATCGTATTGATATCCAGGTGGTTAGTCGGCTCGTCGAGCAGTAGTACATCTGGGTCGGAAAACAGCGCCTGGGCGAGCAGCACGCGCAGTTTCCAGCCAGGAGCAACTTCGCTCATCGGGCCGGTATGCTGTTCGATGGGAATACCTAGCCCCAACAGTAGCTCCCCAGCGCGAGACTCGGCGGTATAGCCGTCGAGCTCGGCAAAGCGCACTTCCAGGTCAGCCACTGCCATTCCGTCGGCTTCACTCATTTCTGCCAGGGAGTAGATCCGTTCGCGTTCGGCGGCCACTTTCCACAGCTCAGCATTCCCCATGATAACGGTGTCGATGACCCGCTCGTTCTCATAGGCAAACTGATCCTGGCGCAGTTTACCCAGCCGCGTGCTGCTATCCAGCATGACCTGACCGGACGAAGGCTCAAGCTCGCCACCCAAAATTTTCATAAAGGTGGATTTACCGCAACCATTGGCGCCAATCAAACCGTAGCGATTGCCGTTATTAAATTTGACGGAAACATTTTCAAACAGGGGCTTGGCCCCAAACTGCATGGTGATATTGGCGGTTGCGATCAAGATGTGAGCCCTGGTTAACAGTGTAATTGCGCGTTCAAAGGCCCGCGATTCTACGCGCCTTTGAGCAGCGTTACACCTCCCCTCTAGCGGGCATTACCTAACTTAGCCGGCAGCTCAAGTAGAAAGCGTTCACCATCAAGCGCTTGGCGCAGTCGCGTGCTGAGTATATCGACAATGCCAGCGTGTTCGCCCACCAGCGCTGTGGTTGTCACGCTCAACCCAGGGTGGCGCTGTTCCGCGGCGGTGCAAATCTCAGCGATATCGCCACCTTCCCCAGCATGACGCCCAGGCGAGAGAAACAGCATCGCTAAAATCACCGAGCCTGATTGGAACTCCGGCGTATCCAGCAAATGTTCCAACAGCGGCTCGTTAAAACGATATTCGTCACCATCACGGCGCTCCATGGAAGCCGCTGCTACGCAGCTAACGTCATCTCCCAGTAGCACGCTTAACTGACCAGCTAAGCGATTGCGCACGGCGGTCACGTCAGGAATCGGGCTACCGTGATCCACCAGGGCTACGTGTGGCGTCGCTCCCGTTTGGTGCTTATCGCGCACGTTGTCGGCCAGCAGCTTGGCTAAACGCAGGTCGTTATTGCCCCGCTCATCCACCAGCGGCTGGGCCACACGAATGCTCACTTGAGGAAACCGCGCCTGCAGTGCTGCCATGCGCTCTGGCAGGTAGCCCGTCAGTGCTTTGCTTGGCCCAAAGAAGAATGGCAGCACAATGATCTCTGTCGCCCCCTTCTCGGCGCTTCGCTCAGCCGCTGGGCCTAGGGTAATCGCGGGGATACCGTCGACCTCTTCAGGAGGAATTTTATTGGAGTGCAGCAAAGAAGCCGCCTGCACGGTTTCTCCTAGCTGTTGGCTGAGCGCAAACGCTACACGGCGCAAGTTATGGGTTGCCTGGGGCCGTAATGAGCCGTTATCGACGAGAAAAATCGCGCGCATGTCGGTATTCCTATCGGTGTTAGTTGCTGGTTTTTAAACTTACAAGCTACGAAGTACGCCGCTAAGAAGTAAGCACATCTGCTGCTGCGCGATGCAGCTGGGCGTGACGTTGTGCCAATGCGATGATATCGCGGTCATAGCCGCCGCCAATCATTGCCGCCACGGGAATATCTGCATCACGACAGCAGCGAAGCACATAATGGTCGCGGGCATACAGGCCGTCGCTGCTAAGCGCTAAATAGCCCAACCGATCCTCTTGGTGGACATCAACGCCCGCGTCATACAGCACTACATCTGGCTGATAAGCTGCCAGAATCCCTGGCAACCGGGACGCAAGCTCGGCCAAATAAGCGTCATCACTCATACCATTAGGCAGCGCAACATCTAGGTCGCTTGAGGCCTTGCGCGCTGGAAAATTACCCGCAGCGTGCATGGAAAACGTAAATACCCCAGGCACCCCGGTAAACAACCGGGCAGTACCATCGCCTTGATGAACATCGCAATCAACGATCAGTACCCGTTCAGCCCAACCACGGGCCAACGCCTGGGCCGCCGTCACCGCTAGATCATTAATTAGGCAGTAACCGCTGGCGGCATCGGCATGGGCATGGTGAGTGCCGCCTGCCGAATTACAGGCAAGGCCACTGGTCAGCGCCGCTTCAAGCGTGAGGAGCGTACCGCCGGTCTCTAGCCGCACTCTTTCAACTAATTCAGGCGACCACGTAAAGCCGCTACGCCGCTGAGCGGCACGATCTAAAGTACCCCGTATTAGCGCGTTCAGGTAATCGTGGGTATGCACCCGGGCAAGGGTGTTGATAGGCGCTGGCTCAGGCGTTAACCACTCAACGGGGCAAGCCAACGGCTGTTCGCCAAGCAGTTGCCTGAGCACTCGAAATTTTTCCATCGGAAAGGGGTGGTTGACTGGTAAATTAATCGTATAACCCGGATGATGCACGATCGTTAACGCCATGA
Source organism: Halomonas sp. (assembly GCA_007116835.1). Taxonomy (GTDB): domain Bacteria; phylum Pseudomonadota; class Gammaproteobacteria; order Pseudomonadales; family Halomonadaceae; genus Vreelandella. Next base: position 17,840 of record SKHS01000261.1, on the reverse strand, counting down.
GTGCGTTGCCACTTTGTTAATTAATATTGATTTGGCATAGATGCCTTATGTTGCTTGATACCACCGCCCTAAACCAGCAAAGAAACTTCTTCGATGGCCATGCCGATATCTGGCTTTTTGGTTACGGCTCGCTGATCTGGAAGGCCGACTTTGCTTACCTAGAACGTCAGCCTGCCTATATTACTGGCTGGGCACGACGCTTTTGGCAAGGCTCCCACGACCACCGTGGCACGCCTGATTCGCCGGGTCGCGTTGCGACGCTAATTCGTGCCCAAGGGGCTGTGTGCCATGGTATGGCGTATCGCATTACCCCTGATGTATTGGCACCGCTGGATGTGCGTGAAAAGAACGGCTACCTGCGTGAAAAAGTGCCACTGACTTTTCTAGGGCAACCGGATAAGGCGCCGCCGACCCAAGCAACGACTGAGGGTTTAATCTACTTAGCCACTGACGACAATCCCGCTTTTTTAGGCGATGCACCACTAACTGACATCGCTCAACAAATCGCTCAGGCTCACGGCCCAAGTGGTTCTAATAAAGCTTATTTGTTAAACCTGGCTCAAGCGCTGCGCGAATTGGGTATCGACGATGCTCATGTTTACTCATTGGAAGAGCAGGTGCGCCGTTTATGAACCACCCATCAACACCCTCTTTAACACTCTCTTCAGCACACCCCACCACCTCGGCGATCACCCCTTCCAGCCTGATACTGGCCGTGATAGCGGCCGTAGGCATGGCCACGATTGGCGTTATTTCTCGGATTACCGAACTGAATGCCGAAAGCATTACGTTTTACCGGCTTAGCTTGGGGGCAGCATTTTTGCTGGCCTACCTGGTGCTGACAAAACGCTACGTTATGCTGAAAACGCTGCCAGGACGGCACGTGGTGATCAGTGGTGTATTACTAGCGGCGTTTATCCTGTTTTACGTTCAAGCCATGAATTATATCCAAATGGCCAACGCTATTTTGATGGTGTATCTCGCGCCGATTTTTGCCGCCATTGTGGCTCATCTGCTGTTCTCTGAGCGCCTAACGCCCACGCAGGTGGGGCTTATTGGCTTAGCCCTATTTGGGTTTGCCATGATGCAGGAGTTTCGCCTTAATCTAGACAACCGCCAAGACGTGATCGGTATGGGCTTTGGCTTAGCCGCCATGTTGGCCTACAGCGGCTTTATTCTGATGAACCGTCGTTTACCAAGCCGTCTGGATGACCGCGCCTGCGCATTTTGGCAGTTGCTGGTCGGTGCGCTGGTTATCCTGCCGTTTGCCTTGTGGCAGCCTGAAGGACTCACTGCCGCTGCATGGCAGTGGCCTTGGCTCTTAGTGGCTGGCTTTGTGCCTGGATTCTTGGCACTGCTGTGTGCTGTCATGGCGATAAGCCGATTACCCACCGCGCTATACGGCACCCTGGCTTACTGCGAGCCGGTGGCAGTGGTGATCTTCGGCTGGAGCCTATTTGGTGAAGCGCTATCGCCGTTGCAACTAAGTGGCTGTGCATTGATTGTTGCCTGCGGCATAGCGCAAGCCTGGATGGGTGGGCGGCGGCCTAGACCATTAGCCACGACAGGATAAACACCGCCAGTACAATTCGCACGATGGCTCCCAACAGGGAGCCCCGTAGCAACGCTCGAACACCTTGCCACAACAGCCACAAGCCAATTACCAAGACCAATAGACTGAAGAACGACGCATTAATGCCCAAAGAACGGGTAAGACCATCGATAAAGTCATCAAACGCGCTAAAAAAATTACCGAAGATGCCGAGTAGAAACTCGACCACCGTGCGAATCGTCGCGCCGATTGTCTCGCCTATGCCATCAAAAATTCCGTTCGCCTGCATGGGTCTCGTCCATCGCTAAAAAGTTGTCGGTATTGTCAGTGAAAACCTCGCCGTTGCAAAGCATGCCGACCAAGCAGCCTGCTCTTCCCTTTTACGCACTATCCTTTTAAGCCCTATGCTATTAAGCCCTATGCTTATTGCTTATCACGTCCACCCTTAAGACGTTTACCCTATTTCACTTTCCCGACGAACACGTTACAACGTTAAGGATGTAGTAGCGGGAGAGACTGGTGCCAGCCACCAGCGCCGAAGGAGCAACGACCCCGGAAACTCTCAGGCCAACGGACCGCTACTGCCTATTTAAAATACGTTCCGAAGAGCGGTTGATGACTGCGTCACTCAGCCCACCGAAGGAGCAAGCGCCTCAATTGATGCGTGAATCTCTCAGGTTCCATGACGGAAGGGGTACGCCTAGCCATGTTTGTGCTGGGGGTATCGCCCGACGCTCATACAATCTGGAGAGTATCATGCAACGCATTGCTGTTATTGGCGGTGGAATCACCGGTGTTACAAGTGCTTATGCCCTAGCAAAGCGCGGTTTTAATGTCACTGTTTTTGAAAAGCACCGCTATGCGGCCATGGAAACGTCCTTTGCCAACGGCGGGCAGCTCTCAGCATCGAATGCAGAAGTGTGGAACCACTGGCCGACAGTCATTAAAGGCCTGCGCTGGATGCTGAAAAACGACGCGCCGTTGCTAGTTAACCCCCGCCCTAGCTGGCATAAACTCAGCTGGTTCGCCGAATTTATTGCTGCTATCCCCCGTTATGCCGACAACACCACCGAAACCACTCGATTAGCCATTGCTGCCCGAGAACATCTCTTTCAGTGGGCGAAAGACGAGCAGATTGAGTTCGATCTTAAGCAACAGGGCATTTTGCACATCTACCGTGACAAAGCTGGCTTTGATCACGCTGCGCGGGTATCCCAGTTACTAGCCAAAGGCGGCCTTGAGCGTCGCGCAGTGACCCCAGACGAAATGCGCGCCATCGAGCCCACACTTGCGGGCAGCTACCATGGCGGTTTCTATACCGAAAGCGACGCCACTGGCGATATCCACAAGTACACCAATGGCTTGGCACGCGCCGCCGCCAAACGTGGCGTGCAGCTGAATTACGGCCACCATATTAATGATATTGGCGCAGACGAGAACGGGGCATGGGTGAGTGCTACGGTCGACAATGAGACGACACGCCAGAGCTTCGATAGCGTGGTGGTTTGCGCAGGTACTGGCAGCCGCGCCATTGCCGCTAAACTTGGCGACCGGGTCAATATCTATCCAGTAAAGGGCTATTCTATTACCGTGCAGCTAGATGACGAAGCTTCTCAGCAAGCTGCGCCAACGGTCAGTCTGCTAGATGATGAAACCAAGTTGGTGACTAGCCGACTAGGAAATGACCGCTTCCGCGTGGCGGGTACCGCAGAATTTAACGGCGCAAATCGCGATATACGCAATGACCGTATTCAGCCGCTGGTTCGCTGGGTAGAAGAGTGCTTCCCGGGTGTGAGCACCCAGCGTGTCGTGCCCTGGGCAGGCCTACGTCCGATGCTACCTAATATGCTACCCAAGGTTGGGCCTGGCCGCTTACCCACGGTGTTCTATAACACCGGCCATGGCCATCTGGGCTGGACACTGTCTGCGATTACCGCCGAAATGCTAGCGGATGCGGTAGACACTGCCCAGGCCACCTCCCTCGCGGTAAGCCGTTAAATAACCACGCAAGCGGCGCTCATTTGAGGCTGCCGCTTGCCACCCACAGCCGATAAAGCGCCGGTGTGAAGAAAAACGACACCAGCGTTGCCAACACCAAGCCAAACCCGACGGTTTGCGCAAAAGGTGGCCACAAACCACCTGCGGCGACCATCAGCGGAATTAGCCCAGCAAACGTGGTAATGGTCGTAGAGATAATGTGTCGGCTGGTGGGGCCGCTGATAACGGCTAGCATGGCGTCGATATCGCCTTTACGGGCAGCTTCATCATCATCAAACGCAGCAATAATAATGATGGTGGCATTAATCGCCACGCCCACCAGCCCCATGATGCCAACGATAATCACAAACCCAAACGCATGACCACTGAGCAGCAGCGCCACGACCCCCATCCCCATGGCCTGAGCACCGGCAATAAACACAATGGCAGCCCGCCGAAAGGAGTTAAATGCCAGCACCACGGTAGCCACCATGGCAATCACCAGCAGCACTACCGAGGCCAGTAGTTGTCCAACAGCCTGGTCTCGCTCGGCGGCTTCACCACCGGTTTCAATACGGTAACCAGACGGCAGGTGAAGCTCCCCTGCATTTAGCGCCGCCTGAAGCATGGCATCTAACTGTGCCATGGAGACCGCTGGCAATGCATCGGCGACCAAATAGCCTTGCACCAGCTGCACCCGTTCGGCATTGCGGCGGGTAATCACACTCCAGGCAGGTGTTAGCGACACCTCTGCGACTGCTGCCAATGGTAAGCCTTCGGCGACGTGGTCACTGACCAAACGCAGCGCAGCAAGCTGTTCGGCGTCGGTACGCCAATCATCCGCATAGCGCACCCGCACAGGGAGCTGCTGGGTATCTTCCAATACCCTGCCCGCCGGCTGGCCCGACAACGCCGCTCCCACCTGCTCTGCCAGATTGTGCGGTGTTAAACCCGCATCGCTAAGTGCCGCGTGATCGATAGCCAGCGTTAACCTCGGCAGGTCCCGCTGCATGCCAGCCCGCACGTGGGTTACCTGGGGCAACTGGTGCATCAACCCCGCCAGTTCAAGACCCAGTGATGACAGTACCGCTAGGTCATTGCCATAAACACGCAGCTCAATCGGCGCCTTAAACGGCGGTCCCTGCTCATACTTACGCACCACGCTCTGTGCCTGAGGAAAACGTTGATCAAGTGCTTGCTGTAACGATGGCACCCGCTGGTTCGTGATCTCTAACGACTCCGTGTCTACGATCACATGCAAAAATGCTGGATTATTATCCTCATTGGTCATCACGTTGTAGTACATCATTGGCGCACTTTCGCCGATAAACGCCGATACGCGAGTGATGCCCGGCAGCTCACGAATCATTGCCTCTACTTCAAGAGCCAGGGCTGATGTCTTAGCTAGGCTGCTAGCAGGCGGCAAGCGCACTTCAACATGGAACTGATCCCGATCGGCCGGAGGGAAAAAGGCCACGTCCAGGGTTGGCATCAACGCGATACCGCCCACTGGTACGCATAGCGTAATAATCATGGCGGCAATAGGATGGCGCAATGCGCTGCGTATCGTACGGCGAAAGCCACGCTTAACCATCCTATTGAGGGTGTTATTTCCAGGCGCTGGCGGTTTATCTGCTACCTTGGCTAACAGCATGGGAGACAGCGCAGGCACCAACAGCAGCGACACCAGATAAGAGCTCACCAATGCCACCATCACGGCCATGGCGAGAGGCCCGACAAACTCTCCAGCAGGGCCAGGCATGAGCACAATCGGCATAAATGCCAACATAGTGGTTAAGGTACTAGCAAGCAGCGGCACCGCTAAATGTCGAAGCGTATCGCGAGTAGCGGCCAGCGCCGAATCGCCTCTCAAAAAGCGCTCGCGCAGGGCGTTAGTCATCACAATCGCGTTATCCACCATTAGCCCCAGCGCCACAATAATGCCGGTAATACTCATCTGGTGAATATCAATGCCAAGCGGCCTGAAAAAGGCCAAAGTGAGCAACGCCGTGGCAGGAATGGCAAGCCCCACCGTTACCGCCGAACGCCAGCCCATGGTCAAAAACAGAATGGCCACCACCAGCACTAACCCCATCAGCAAGCTGAGCGCCACGTCACTTAAGCGCTGATTGGTGTAACTGGCCTGCTCAAACACCTCATCAACCTCAATCCCGCTGGGCAGCTCATCAGCGAACACCGCCAGCTGTTGCTGCGCCCGCTCCACCCAGGTATCGATACGTTGCCCTGGCGCCATGCGAGCGCCGACAAACACCGCTGGCTTGCCGTCCAGCAAGGCAGCGGCAGCCGGCGGGTCTTGCACGCCACGGCGCAGCTCAGCCAGCTCGCCAAGCGTGACGGTTTGGCCCTGATGGGTAGCCACATCGATATCACGCAACCTGTCTAGCGCGCCGAACTCACCGCTTAACCCCACCGTTAGACGATGCCCACCGGTGACCACTTCACCTGCGGTACGTCGACCATCACTGGCGTCAATAATGGCGGCGAGCTGCCCCACTGAAAGCCCCAGGGCATTGAGTTCCAACGGGTCGACCATTACCTCGACCTGCTCTCCGGCGACGCCAAAGCGATGGGTATACTCCGTATCTGGCACCCGTCTAAACTGATCTTCCAGACGCTCGGCGTAGCGCTCCATTAGCTGCGGATTGGGTGGAGAATCCAACGTCCAGCGCAGTGCGGCTACGATACTAAACGCATAACCTCGGTCATCCAGCAGTTCGGGGGGGTGCACACCATCTGGCAACGTTGGGGCGACATCGCCCAGCTTGTCCCGCACCCGGCTCCACACGGAGGCGACATCAACCACCTCATCTTCTAGTTCAAGGCTGATCACGGCAATACCTTGCCGCGAGGTGGTTTCCAGCACTTTAATTTCAGCAATCGTACGCAGCTCATCTTCCAGGGGCCGCGCAACTAAGGCTTCTATTTGTTCAGGCGTCGCGCCTGGGTACGGGGCAAGCACCGTGGCCATCCGCGCGACAAGATGAGGGTCTTCCGCTCGTGGCAGCGTTTGAATGGCCGATAACCCAGCAACCACCAGCAGCCCCAACATGAGCGCCAGTAAGCGACGATTAAATAGCCACTCAATGCGCTGCATGGGCCACGTCCTCACTGACCGTGACCTGCTGCCCAGGGGTAACGCGGTGGGTACCGCCGGTAATCAGCCGTCCACCGGGTTCAAGCGTGCCGCGCACAAACGCTTGATCGCCTAGCGTATGCAGCAACTCAACGCCCGCCCGCGCGACGCGGTAGTGGCCGTTTTCCAATGGCTCGGCCAACAGCACGTTCCACATACCACGGTCAGCAGCCAGTAAAGCATCCAGCGGCACCCAATAACCGCTAGCAGGCTCGCTAATCGTATAACGTAGCTCTGCCACATCGCCTGGAACAGCGCTGCTGGAAGGTTCAAGCGATACCACCAGCGTTTGTGTGCGGCTGTCATTATCCACCTGCGGAAGCCGCGCATGCACTTCGCCGCGCAAGGCCTGCCCGTTCACACTGAGCGTTACAGGCTCGCCAGGAACAAACGTTGCCGCCAGCCGCGCGGGCAAGCCAAGGTGTGCTTCCAGCTGCTCTACATCAATAAGCTCAAAGGCTGCGGTGCCGCTACTTACTAAACTTCCGACGCTAATATGACGCTCAACCACCTGACCGTTAAAGGGCGCTGTGAGCGTGCTGTCATCCAGGTCAGCGGTAAGGCTGTCACGCTCGGCAGCCAACGCCGCAAGACGTGCCTGGAGGGTTAGCCGGTCCGTGCGGGCCTGATCCAGCGCTGTACGGCTGGCAAAGTTACTCTGGTTAAGCTGCGCTTCGCGCTCTTCTTGAAGCAGGGCAAGGCCGAGACTGGCGCGAGCTTCTTCGCTGCGCGCCTCCACTTCGGCTAGGCGGCTTTCCAAGCGACGGGTATCCAGGATGGCCAGAACGTCACCTTTCTCAACGGTATCGCCACGGTCTGCTAATACAGACTGAACGCGCCCTGCTGGCTCAAACGCTAACGACACCGACTGGCGTGACACCACCCGCCCGGTTAAGCGCACATCGCGCTTTAGCTGTTCAGCTACCGCCAATGGCTTCGTTGCCACCTGTAAAAGCGCCTTACCAGCCTCCTGCTGATGCGACTGCTGGGCACTGCTGTGGTGACTGGTTAACAGCGTAATAACCGTTAGCGTCATCCCTATCATCAATAGCGCTACTAGCGTGCCACGCAGCCGATGCCCCCAGGATGTCTCGTAAGGCTTGCCCATAATGGCCTCGAAATGGTTTATTCTTGAACGATACTGTTCACTATAATATGTGTACGCTTACGTTCAATATTTATTTATTCGATTGACGCGGATTTCACTGGATGACCAACCCTCAACATAACCCGCCTAACCAAAAGCGCAGCGCTGGGCGCCCGAAAGATATGGCCAAGCACAACGCCATGCTGGATGCAGCGGCGTGCCTGCTGTTCCGCAATGGTTTGGAAGGCGTCACCATGGAAGCCGTTGCGCGTGAGGCGGGCGTTTCTAAAGTCACCGTGTACGGCCATTTTGTGACCAAAGAAGCACTGTTCGGCAGCGTGATCCGCCGTGAAACCGCCATTATTCGTCGAGGGTTAGACAAACTGCCCGACACACACGAAGCCGTTCGTCAGTCGCTGATTGAGGCGGGCATTGGATTAGTCAACTTTTTATTAGAACCTCACGTGCTGGCAGTCGAGCGCGTGATGAGTGCTCAAGGAAAACAGTACCCAGAGCTGCTGCAGGCCTTTTTCGAGGCGGGCCCCTGGGCCACCAAGCAGTGGCTGCAGGAAAAACTGGAAGGGCTTGCCCATGCCGGGCACTTAACGCTAAACGCGCCCACACTAGCCGCCGAGCAGCTATGCTGCATGTGGCAAGGCATGCTGGTCACAGAGGTTCGTATGGGCGTTCGCCAGCCCCCCAGCAATAAAGAGCTTCACCACCATATTAGCAGCGCTGTGGATGTGTTTTTAGCGGGGTATGGTGCTAAGTACTAGCCTAAGTACTAACCTAAATTACTAATCCAAAAAGCGTTGGCATCGCGGCGCTGTGTGGCATTCAACCCTAAATTCAGGAACTATGCCTAACGATAGCATTGAAAAATCGATCCACCATAAGGATGGACCCTATGCGCGATGATGAAAAACATGCCAATACCGAAGAGCAGTTGTTGTATGTGCAGCAGCTAATAGACGCCTCGGACTCAGCGAACCTCAATGCTTTTTTCACTGAATTAGCTGTCTTAGATATTGCTCGAATACTCGAATCGTTTCCCGCCAAAACACGTGATTCACTTTGGGCATTTGTTCCCGACAGTGTGATAGGTGAAGTACTCGCAGAAGTTGATGAAAATATTCGCGCTGATTACATTGAAGATTTATCGGCCAGCGACGTAGAGCAGATTGTTAAAGGCCTGGATGCTCAAGAAGTTGCTGAGGTATTAGATGTTGCCGACGAGGCTGTTAAAACCAGTGTTTATGCCAGCCTAAATGACGACATTCGTGCACAAGTTAAGAACCTTTATGCCTATGAAGATGACGTTGTCGGGCGTTACATGGACCCCGAAACCGTTAATGTAAAACAAGGAGTGTCACTAGAAGCCGTGCAACGCTATATCCGAATTCATCATTTACTCGATGATGAGTCGCAGCAAATCATGGTCACCGATAAAGATAAGCGCTTACTTGGCACATTGACGCTAATAGATTTAATTAAACAACCACAGGAAAGCGTGGTTGATGACTATATGGTTGAACCTTTCACGTTAAATGATCAGATGAAAGTTAGTGACGCTGCCGTGCTACTACGCTCCAAGGAGCTACCTTTTGTACCCGTATGCGACAGTGATGGGTTATTGGTCGGGCAGCTAAACGCCGCCGACGTTTTGGAGATCACCCAAGACGATGCCGATATGACCTTGAAGCATATGGCAGGCGTCAGTGATGAAGAAGAAGTGTTTACGCCCATTATACGGAGTGCGAAAAGCCGAGGAATTTGGCTGGGCATTAATCTGCTAACAGCCTTCTTAGCGGCATCCGTCATCGGGCAGTTTGAAGAAGTGCTCGATCAAATAGTTGCCTTAGCGATTTTAATGCCGGTGGTGGCCAGCATGGGGGGGATTGCAGGCAGTCAAACCCTAACCGTTGTGATACGTGGCTTAGCGCTTGGCCAACTTGCCGGCAATAACAAACGCTGGCTCTATAATAAAGAGCTATGGGTTGGGGCAAGCAATGGTCTTGTGTGGTCGTTAGTGGTTGGCTTAATTTCACATATTTGGTTTGGCGACCCATTGATTACGCTCGTGATTACACTGGCAATCTTTATCAATATGAGTGTTGCCAATCTCGCTGGCGTGCTAATTCCACTGGTGTTGAAAAAATTAAAAATTGATCCCGCATTATCCGGTGCGGTGATTTTAACCACGGTCACCGATGTGGTCGGGTTTTTGTCATTTTTAGGATTAGCCACCTTAATTATTCTGGGATAACACCTCCTGACGAGGGATCCTTTGAGTGACGTGATGCACGCATACAAGCCGAAAACCGTAGCCCACCCCGCGTCCCCCCGCGAGAGCGCTTCGTAGGCTAGACAAGGGAAAGCCAGCGTCTTTGTAGCGGTTGTGAGTGATGGGAAAACCTGCTAAATTAATGCTAATGCTTATCATTAACGCAGGAAAAATTCTCTCATGCAGCCTAGGAAACAATTCGCCGCCCAACAAGGCACGCCTAGCGCACCCCGCGAGGTAACCAGCCAGGCGCTGCTCGATCAAGACGGTCAGCTGATTATTCTTCATGAGCAGCGTCGTTATGTGTTGCGACGCACGAAAAGTGGCAAGCTCATTTTAACGGCGTAAGTTATTGAGCCCCACCCTTTTATAGCCAGCCAGGTCGCCCACCGCACCCCGCCAGCCATGTTATCCATCACTTATTGCTGGAACTGCCTGGCCCATGAAACCGACCTACACATTAGGCCTTTGCCTTACCTTACTCCCTCTGCTGCCTGCCCACGCCCATGGCACCGACTTAGATCCCGTTACAGTCACGGGCACCCGAGCGCCTACAGACCTTTCCCGCGCACCGTTGATAATCGACATCATTGACCGTCAAGATGCAGCGCTTGCCACCGCCAGCCGCGTTGAAGATGTACTGAGCCGCCAGCCCGGCTTGCATGTTGCTGGCCAAGGACGCCGTAATGGACAAACGCTGAGCATGCGGGGCTTCGGACGAAATGGTGTGCTGGTGCGCCTAGATGGTACTCGACAGGATATTGCCACCGGCCATGTGGGTAACTTCTTCCTCGACCCCGTCTTAATTCAAGAAGTCCAGATTGCCCGCGGTGCACTTTCCAGCCTGTATGGCAGTAATGCCATGGGCGGTGTGGTTAGTTTTACCAGTGTAGAAGCCAGCGACCTGCTACCCCCTGGCAAAGATAGCGGTGTGCGCCTATCCCTAGGCGGTGCAACGGCCAGCGACGAAATGCGTGGCAGCCTGACGGCCTTTGGCCGCCGCGATACGGCTAATGGGCAGGTAGATGGGCTGTTTTCCTTAGGCCGTAGTGAATCCAGCGATATTCGCCGCGCCGGGGGCGATAAAGCTGCAGAGGACGCCAGCCTAAATAGCATGCTCTTAAAAGGCGGCTGGGAGCCAAGCGACGATCAGCGGGTGTTTATTAGCTGGCAGCATTATGACGAGAGCACCACCCAACCCGCCAACCCGCAGCAGTTATCGACCAGTACTAGCAACCCGCTGCGCGAGCGAGATGTTGAGAGCAACAACGTACAGCTTGGCCACCGTTGGCAGCCAAGTGGCGCCACTGAAATCACCTCACAGCTCACCTTTAGCCAACAGGATATCGATGAGTCCCAGGCCAGCCGCACTCTGGAGCGTGTTGGCCTGCAAAGCGACGGCTATCACAGCATTGATCATGGTTGGCTCTCGCAAACGCTGGTGTTTGGTGCGGAGCTAGAGCAGGCTCGCCAACGTCCAGAAGGCAACGCTAACGGCTTCCCCAAGGCAGATATCGACACCCAAGCGGCCTATTTAGACACCACCCTCACTGCCGGTAGCTACCTAGCTGAGGGCGGTGTGGGGCAATTTGATGTCGGTATTGGCGCGCGCTACGACCGCTACGATGCCAGCGGTCAACATGATGCTGACAGCGTACATGACCAGCTATCGCCGCGTTTCCGCCTTGCGTGGCGGCCAGATGATTCTCTCATGCTGTTCTCCGGCTACGCCGAAGCTTTCCGCGCCCCGAGTCTTTCCGAGCTCTACGCCAATGAACGCCACTTTGCCGGCTTCTGCGCGGGACCATTCTTCTGTGCACCCGACAACTACTGGATTCCCAACCCTAGCCTATCGCCTGAAACCAGCCGCACCTGGGAAAGCGGCGTGGTGTGGCACCAAGGCGATTGGCAGGTGCGCGCCAGCTACTTCGACACCCGCGCTGACGACTTCATCGACACTCAGGTCGATATCATGGCCGGCACCACTCAAGCGGTAAATGTACAGCGCGCCCAGCTGTGGGGCTATGACGTCCGACTTTCTTGGCAACCTAGCGCATTCCCACTCCTCACCAGTTTTGCGGGCCTTTCGGAAGTATCTGGTAAAGACCGTGACAGCGGCGATGCCCTGGGTAGCCAAACACCGTTGGAAATGACAGTGGGCAATGACATCGCGCTTTATAACGGCGATGTACGGATCGGTTGGCAAGGCCGTTTTGCCCAATCCTTCGATAAACAAGGTGACGATGAGCGCCTGCCCGGTTACGGACTGCACGATCTACATCTTGCCTGGCAAATCACCCCCGCCATTGATACCGCACTGCGCCTCGCCAACCTTGGCGACAAGGTGTGGTACCGACCTGATGGCAGCCTGGGCGACGGGCGCAGCCTGTTCGCCACCCTCAACTGGCAGTGGTAACCCCCTGTCCTGTTAATTCTAGAGGTGACGTATGATGGAGTCTCAACAGATCGCAATTCTAGAAGCCTTTGACGCAGCAAGGGCAGCACGACCGCGCCTGCCAGCGATTGATATCGCTGAGCGCTTATCGATCAGCGAAGGTGAACTGCAGGCCGCCCGCTTAGGCCGCGACGTGTGGACGCTGCCTCTAGCCCCGAAAGATCTTGCCGCTCGCTTGCCTCAGCTGGGGCGTGTCAAAGCCCTCACCCGCTCACGCTTAGCCGTACTTGAACAAACCGGTGATTACCCAGAACTAAACGGCGGGCCACAAACGGGCTTGTTACTTGACCCAGGCGGCCTAGATTTACGGCTGCTGTATTCCCATTGGCACTGGGCCTGCCTAATCCGTGACCCAGTGCCCACGGGGAACGAAACAGCCCAGTGGCGCTGGAGTCTGCAAGTTTTCAACCAGCATGGTTGCGCCATTCATAAGAGTTTTGCACTGGAAAATCCGCTACCTCGCCACTGGGGAGCGCTAGCCGCACTGGGCACCATGGACACTCCCGCGTTTACCCAGTGCGTTCCCCGCTTAAAGCGTGCCCTTCCAGCAGCGCCAACGCTAGCCAGCGAATGGGCGGCGATGCGCGATGTGCACCAATTCTTCGCCCTGCTTCAACGTCACCACCTGGAACGTCTCGAAGCCAACCAGCTAATGGAAGGCCGCTTTACGCGCTCCCTCCCCGTGGATGCTCTAGAAAGTCTGTTAACTAAAGCAAGTCAACGCACGCTGCCACTGATGCTGTTCGTGGCCAGTCCTGGCTGCGTGCAAATTCGTACTGGCACGCTACCTGAACCTCAACGCGCCCACGGCTGGCTAAACCTGTTCGGCGAGCAGTTCACCCTGCACCTTAACGACACCGCTATCGACCAAGTGTGGCAGGTTAGTAAGCCTAACCGCGACGGTGGCGTCACTAGCGTGGAAGCTTTTGATGCAGAAGGCACGTTGGTGCTGCAAATGTACGCTCAGCGCCAGGAAGGAAGCATTGAGCGCTGGGAGTGGCGACAACTGCTGGATGAACTCGGCAGCCAAGAGGCGGTGGCATGAACGCAACCCCCTTTAAATGCTGTTCACTTGCTGTGCTGCTTATTGGCTGGCTAACCACCATGGGAGGGGCGCTAGCCAACGAGCGCTGGGTCATCCTGGGCGGTGATATCGCTGAAACTATTGCTGCCCTTGACGCGGATATTGAGGTCGTTGCCCGCGACGACACGGTCACCCACCCACCAGAAATGGCCGCACTGCCTTCGGTAGGCTATTTACGCCAACTGTCGGCAGAAAGTGTGCTCTCTGTTGCACCGAACCGTGTGCTGGCAGCCAGCCAGTCGGGCCCTAAAGAAGTGTTGGAACAGCTAGAGGCCGTGGGCGTAACGGTTGATGTAATCGATGCGCCTGCCTCGCTTTCCTCCATTGCCGAGAAAGTCCGCACGGTGGCTCAGCACACCCAGCGCCAGCAAGAGGGCGACGCGCTGGCCGCCTCACTCACCGCCACCCTTGAGCGATTGGCAGCTCTCCCCCCGCTGCCTGACACGCGTGCGATGTTTATTCTTCACCATAGCGGCCTAACACCGCGAGTCGCGGGTAACGATACCGCCGCCCATATCGCCTTGGAGGCCATTGGAATCGACAATGCTTTTGACAATATGGCGGGTTATCAAAACGTTGCGGCAGAGGCCTTGGCCAAAGAAGCACCCACGCTGGTGATTATGTCCCAGCGGGGGCTAGACGCGCTGGGCGGTGAAAGCGCGCTATGGCAGCTACCGGGTATGCGTTTAACGCCCGCAGGACGTGAACAGCGGCTTATTGTGATTGATGATCAGTCGCTGCTCGGTTTTGGCCCCCGCACGCCTGACCAACTATTTACCCTGCGCCAGAACATTGAAGCACTGCTTGGCATAGAGCAGGTTAGCCGATGATCTCTAGCGCCCCCTATGTCCGTTATCGACTTGGGCTACCGCTTAGCCGAACCATACGTGTATTAAGCAGCCTTACGCTGGCGCTAATAATTGCCCTGGGCTGGGGTGCCGCCTCGGGTACGTTGGGCGTATCACCCTGGGCACTCATCAATGGCAGTGCCAGTGAACTCAGCGTCCAGGTGTGGTGGCAACTTCGCCTGCCGCGCTTACTGCTGGGGGTTGCCGTGGGAGCGATGCTGGCGGGTAGCGGAGCCGCCATGCAGGGGCTATTTCGCAACCCACTGGCCGACCCTACTCTGCTTGGGCTCGCAAGCGGCGCGGGGCTATTTGTGGCGCTTTGGATTGTGCTATTTCAGGGCAGCGCTGCCGGTAGCCTTTACGGTCAGTTTGCGGCGGGCTTTCTCGGAGCCCTTTGCGTCTGTTTGGTGGTGTTTGGCATTGCCAAGCGCCAAGGGGGTGGCAGTGCCGCCGTCATGTCGCTGCTACTCGCGGGCTTAGCAATCAACACCTTAGCAGGTGCTGGAGGCGGTGTACTGGCGTTTATTGCCAGCGACGAACAGCTCCGTCAGCTCAGTTTATGGGGAATGGGAACGCTCACCAACGCCCTATGGCGCACCACGGCACTCGCACTGCTACTCATTAGCGTCGCTCTATGGATGCTGTTGCGCAGTGCCAAAGAACTCGACCTGCTGCAGCTAGGAGAGGCCACCGCCCACGCTGCCGGGCTTGACGCCACCCGGCTCAAGCGCCGCGTTGTGGTGGCGACCTCACTTGGCGTAGGGCTGTGCGTTGCGCTTACCGGCGTGATTGGCTTTTTGGGCTTACTCGTGCCGCACTGCCTGCGGCTTTGGCTCGGGCCTGGCCACCGCCTACTGCTGCCCGCGTCAATGCTCGGTGGCGCGCTACTATTAGTGGTCGCAGATACCCTGGCGCGTACCTTGGGTGCCCCCGCCGAAATTCCCGTCGGGCTGTTAACCAGCCTACTGGGCGGCCCCTATTTTCTTTACCTCCTAATGCGTCGGAATCGGGCATGCTAACCCTACATCAAGCGGGCTTCACCACCACGCCCTCTATCTCACCGCTGGACGGCACACTTCGCCCTGGTGAGCTACTCGCCATTGTTGGTCCCAACGGCGCGGGCAAAAGCACACTACTTAGCATGCTATCGGGGTTTCGCCCCTGTGAACAAGGCGAGCTACACCTGGATGGCAAACCTCTGGGTGATTGGCCAATTAGCGAGCTTGCCAATCGTCGCGCACTGGTGGCTCAGCAGGAACTGCCCGGCTTTGACTGGCAAACCTGTGAGCTGGTGAGTTTAGGCAGCAACCCCAGCAACGCACTTGTTGTAGAGTTACTGCATGATTTAGACCTGACGCATTTAGCTACCCGCAGCGTACTATCACTTTCCGGCGGCGAACGTCAGCGGGTAATGATTGCGCGGGGTGTTTGTCAGTTGCTTTCACGGCGCTCTTCCACCGCAAAGGATGGTGGGCTTTTACTGCTGGATGAGCCCACCAGCGCTCTCGATATCGGCCAGCAGCAGCGTTTAATGCGCCAGCTGCGCGCCTGGGCGGAACGGCACCGTATGGCGATTGTTTGTGTGCTTCACGACCTCAATCTAGCCAGCACCTACGCCGACCAAGTGTGGCTGTTACATAAAGGGCAGCGCATTGCCCACGGCACGCCCGCCCAGGTGCTTACATCAAGGCGCATTGAGGACATTTATCAGGTCAACATCAACCGCGTAGCATATGAAGACCTGCGTACTCCTCAGTTTTTACTGGCACCTTGATGGAAATAAGCATCAGCCTGCCCACTTAATGAGGTATCAAATCCACCGTTTATCCGCAGTAAAGGCGACCGTAAACCAGCAGTGCTCAGGCGCAATAGAGATCCTCTCAACAATCTGTCCACGGATATTATCCAGCTCGGCAACCCCGTTCTCGCAGGCAAAATCAGGCGATGTCACAATATGGATCTCGATGAAATAACCGCGCCCACTTTTAGCGACATGACTGGTATAGGAAAGCACACCCTCTCGTTGCATCACAGGCCCCATGGCCGTATGAACTTCGCTGTCTAACGCACTGGGAGCAATCAGAAAAATATCTCGCATCGCACGTTTTACAATACCAATGGGAACTGGCAATAAGCACAAAGTCAGCACGGTGAGCAATAGAGAGTCTACATAGGGGGTCAAATAGGCATAGCTGGTTTTCTCCATCATCCAGGCGATGCCAAAGGCCACCAGCAATGCCCCTGTTATGAGCGCCGCCATCACCCACCCATGCATATCAATACGCACCAATTCCGACTTAACTTGGCGGTTTAACTTGCGCTGATAGACCGCCATGGCGGTACAGATCATCGTGACAGCCACTGCGTATAAGATAGCAATTCCGAAAGCGAGTTCGTTGCCCCCTTCCATCAATCCCTGGACAGCATTCAAAAAAGCATAGAAACATAACAGCAATAAAATACTGCCGTTAAGCGCCGCTACCAGTGGTTCAAGATGCCAATAACCGTGCTGAAAGCGCTGGCTAGCTTCTTTGACAACCATCCGTGCTACAACGAGCGCCAAGCCTGACATGGCGGCATCAATTGTTGAAAAAACACCATCGAAAAGCACCGAACGAGAGCCTGACAAAAGGCCAAACACAATGCCCAAGGCCGATACGCCTAGGGTTACCAGAATAGATATTTTCAGAGCACGCTGCTCAAGGGTGGCCGTCATAAACTGTCTCATTTTTCATACTAATTGCTTATCGTAGCCAAGCAGCTATGAGAAATCGACATTATCAGTAAAGCGTATCATGCTCGCGCTAACACCAACCAAGTCACCAAAACCTTATCGCTCCACTCACACTTGTACAAAAAACATAAATAGATGTACAAATACGGCATAATATTTAGACTCAAAAATATAGAGTGCCACTTGATGAGGGTATGACATGCTTTCACTCCCCACCCACCTCACGCTTGATGACCTCGCGCAGCTTCAAGCGCCGCTTCCCGAGGTAGAGCTACATGGCATCGATATGGGCTGGTATATCGTGCGATTGCATCACCATGATTCGGTTAGCTTGCTGGTCGATGCCCAGGGTGAAACCAAGCGTTTTAGCGGCACCCAATGGGTCAGCCGTGCACTAGCACCGCTTGGTTTTACCCACGGCGTTCTCACCTGGGCAGAAGCCGCCGATGAGATGATCGGCAACGACACCCCGCCGGTTTCCGCGCAACAGCGTATGGCATACGGCGTTCGCGTGGCATTTGAGACACGGCATTAAAGTGACGGTTGGTGTGATCCTCACTTATCTCTCTTTACTCTATTCGCCTGCTAACGTTTATCTAGTGCTATGATCTGCAGCCCCGCCTGAGCGGGGCTTTTTTATGTTGCCCGTTCCTCATATTGATAGA
>SKHS01000160.1 GCA_007116835.1 Halomonas sp. | reverse complement strand
GGCATCAGCTGCCCTCACTGCATCGACTCGCTCCCCGAGAAAACGCGTGCTGCCGCTCGAGAGCGTCAACGTCAAATCGAACTGGCTAAGGCCCGCGGCGAACCTCATCCGCTAGGTTATAACCACCGCCAGGGCGCGCGCGAAAAAGCGTAAATAGCGTGGCCTCCTGCCTTGCAGGAGGCCACTTTTTTGGTCGTACCCGGCCAATACCTGCCTGAGTATGCGATAGATAGAAGTACGCGCTAGACTGAGCAACACCCGACTGTCTAGGAGTCTTGTATGTCTGTCTCTCCAGATGCGCCGCTGGCGCTTTCGGAACTGCTGCAACGCACGGATTATCAAGGGGTCGCCACCCTTACGTTAAACCAGCCTGAACGCTTTAATGCGCTTTCTGAGGAGATGTTAACGGCGCTGCAAAACGCGCTGGACGACATTGCCGAAGATGAGCAGGTGCGTTGCGTGGTGCTGGCCGCGAACGGTAAAGCGTTTTGCGCAGGGCATGATTTAAAGCAGATGCGTGCCAATCCTGATAAAGCCTACTACCAAACACTGTTTGCCCGCTGTGGCGCAGTGATGCAGGCCATCGTTAACTTGCCGGTGCCGGTGATCGCTAAAGTACAAGGTATTGCCACTGCCGCTGGCTGCCAGTTAGTGGCGAGCTGCGATTTGGCCGTGGCGGCTAGCAGTGCTCGGTTTGCCGTGTCAGGCATTAATGTGGGGCTTTTCTGCTCTACACCGGCGGTAGCGCTGTCGCGTAATGTGTCGCGAAAGCGAGCCATGGAGATGCTGCTGACCGGGGAGTTTATCAGTGCCTCTCAGGCCGCAGATTGGGGGTTGATTAACCGCGTTGCCGAAGAAGGCGAACTTGACCGTGCGGTGGACGCACTTGCGGCGAGTATTTGTGCCAAAAGCGCGGTGGCAGTACGTACCGGGAAGGCGATGTTCGCCCGTCAGCTGGCTATGCCGTTAGAGGAAGCCTACGCCTTTGCTGGCGAAACCATGGCGTGCAATATGCTGGCAGACGATGTGGCCGAAGGAATCGACGCCTTTATCGAAAAGCGCCCGCCGGTGTGGCGTCATTGCTAACACGCTGCGCGCTATCATTGGTGGAATTTGTTTCCGTAAACGCGACAGCGGCCCCGCTGGCGCGTTATCCTCACCCACTTTATGCCTTCAGGAGAGGCGCCTTCAGGAGAACGTAAGGTGAGTGATGTAAAGCGCAGGTCAGTCGGACGTCCGGCAGGGGCCACCAAAGCGAGCGGTGGGCACAGCCAATCATTAGTACGTGGCCTCACGCTGTTAGAGTATTTGTCGGCCAGCCCCTTGGGGCTAGCTCTGTCAGAGTTAGCAGAAATGGCTGATCTGGCACCCTCCACCACTCACCGCTTGTTACAGGCGTTACAGAGCCAGGGATTCGTGACTCAAGAGAGTGAGCAGGGGCTTTGGCGGATTGATGTTAAAACCTTCCGCATTGGTAACAGCTTTTTAGAAGCACGTGACGTCGTCGCCCAAAGCAGGCCTTTTTTACGTCGTTTAACCGCAGAAACGGGCGAAACCGCGAACCTGGGCATTCGTGATGGCACAACCGCAGTCTTTCTTGCCCAGCATGAGTCACCGCAAATGATGCGTATGATTACTCGCTTAGGCTCGCGGGCGCCGCTGCATGCTTCTGGGGTGGGTAAAGCCTTACTGGCCTGGATGAGCGAAGACGAGCGCGCTGACCTGCTTAAAGGTTACGACCTTGCCCGGGTGACTGAAAATACCCTGCATCAACCCGATGAGCTGTTGGCTGAAATGGCGGCTATTCGTGCTCAGGGGTTTGCCTGTGACCGTGAGGAGCATGCGGTGGGCTTACACTGCGTTGCCGCTTGTATTCACGATGAGCATGGCACGCCGCTCGCGGCCATTTCGGTATCTGGGCCAATGGCGCGCATTCCTGAAGAGCGCCTGCTGGCGCTGGGTGCGCTAGTTCGCACCGTTGCCGATGAAATCACCCTACAGCTTGGCGGCCATTTGCCACGCTGAGCAGGCATCAGTCGTGACGGACAATTATTATGTTTAGCCTGTTTTGGGTAGCGCTGGCCAGTGCCACGCTCTTGCCGGGCGGCTCCGAGGTGTGGTTAGCGAGGCTGTGGTGTCTTGGCGAGCCAGCCGTTGCGCTGTGGTTCGTGGCAACGGCCGGCAACACGTTAGGTAGCATGATTAACGTTGTGATGGGCCGCTATGCCCGTCAGTTTCAAGATCGCCGCTGGTTTCCAGCGTCGCCGGCGGGCCTAGCGCGGGCAGAGCGTTGGTATCACCGTTTTGGTGAATTCAGCCTACTGATTTCCTGGGCACCGGTGATTGGTGACCCGCTTACCGTACTGGCGGGTGTATTCCGGTTGCCCTGGTGGCGCGCGCTGCTGTGGATTGTAGTCGCTAAAGGGGCGCGCTATGCGCTAGTACTTGCACTTGCTCACTATTGGCTAGCGCCTCTGTGCGGATAGCTTTTATGTCGCGTTCTGGTGAGCAGTGACGTAGCCCAACTTTTCGATTATTCAACACTACTTGCGTTGAACAAGATAAGCGGCGCGCTAGGCTTGGCCTAAGCCTCCTGCAACTTCTCATGTTACCCTGTTAATTATTGTATCAATCTTGCATTTTCGGTGTGTGCGCTAAGATAGGGTTAACGACAGCAAGCGACACAAGCGAAACAAATACTCACCCAAAGGGAGGTTTAGGTGTGACGCCATTACGTTTATTCCCATGGCTAGGCGTCTGGATACTGATGCTATTTGCCTTTCTGGTAACACCTGCGCTGGCACAAACCACGCTAATTGCCGACGATACCGCTACTGAAGAAGAGCAGCCTTCTTATGCGGCGCTTGCCGATTTACTCGAAGATGAGCAAGGGCGGCAAGCGTTGATTGAGCTGCTGCGACGCGAGGCGTCGGGGTTGCCATTAGACTTGGCTACGGAACTCTCTCCAGAGGCGGCTGCCCAGGGGAGCGATATAGCGCCGGAGGAAGTGTCGCTACCTCGACAGCTTGCCGAGTTAACCAGCCGTATTGTGAGCGATATTGGCGGTCAGTTAGAGCAGACAATTGTCATTCTCGGCAATCTGCTTACCGGCCAAAGTAGCGGTACGTTTGATACGGAAGC
>SKHS01000116.1 GCA_007116835.1 Halomonas sp. | reverse complement strand
ATGCACAATACCGCCCTGCTCTGCCAGCTCGCCAAATAAAATCATCTCAGCCAGCGGCTTTTTCAGCTTCTCCTGGATTAAGCGGGCCATTGGCCGTGCCCCCATGTCTGGGTCATAACCTTTCTCCGCCAACCAATCTCTCGCCGTATCATCGACTTCTAGCTGTACCCGTTTTTCATCCAACTGCGCCTGCAGCTCAATCAAGAACTTATCAACCACATTGCGCACAACGGTGGCCGGCAAGGCATGGAACTGGATAATGCCGTCTAGCCGGTTGCGGAACTCTGGTGAGAAGGTTCGGCGAATCACTTCCATGGCATCCGTTGAGTGATCCTGGCTCTGGAAACCGATTGAGCGCCGTGATGCCTGCTCAGCCCCTGCGTTAGAGGTCATGATGAGGATAACGTGACGGAAATCCGCCTCACGGCCATTGTTATCCGTCAAACGACCATGATCCATGACCTGGAGCAGCAGGTTAAATACTTCGGGGTGCGCCTTTTCAATCTCATCTAGCAACAGCACGCAGTGTGGCTGCTTAGTAACCGCTTCGGTTAGCAGACCACCCTGGTCATAGCCGACATAGCCAGGCGGGGCACCGATCAAACGTGAAACGGTATGCCGCTCCATGTATTCCGACATATCAAAGCGCACCAGCTCAATACCCATAATATGGGATAGCTGCTTGGCAACTTCGGTTTTACCCACACCAGTCGGTCCTGCAAACAGGAAACTGCCTACGGGTTTATCCGGCGATTTCAATCCAGCACGGGAAAGCTTAATCGCAGCCGCGAGGGTATCGATCGCTTCATCCTGACCGAAGACCAGCATCTTGAGGTCGCGGTCAAGTTTTTCAAGCAGCTTACGATCAGAACTAGAAACGCTCTTCGGCGGAATACGTGCTATTGACGCCACCACAGCCTCTACCTGCTCAACATCAATCGTGTGAGCCCGCACTTCCGGTGGCAGCATACGCTGATGGGCACCTGCTTCATCAATAACATCAATCGCTTTATCCGGAAGGAAGCGGTCATTGATATAGCGGTCCGCTAGGCGTGCCGCACTTTCCAGCGCACCATCGGTGTACTTAAGCTCATGGTGCTCTTCAAAGCGCGAACGCAACCCTTTGAGGATTTTTATCGTGTCGTCCACAGAGGGTGCCAGCACATCGACTTTCTGGAAGCGACGAGCCAGAGCACGATCTTTCTCAAAAATACCGCGAAACTCTTGGAAGGTCGTCGAACCAATACAGCGCAGCTCACCAGAGGAAAGTAGCGGCTTCAGCAGGTTAGAGGCGTCCATGACCCCTCCAGACGCTGCACCTGCACCAATGACGGTGTGAATTTCATCAATAAACAGCACCGCATTGGGCTGTTTACGCAGTTCGCCAAGCAAACTCTTCAGACGTTTTTCAAAGTCACCGCGGTACTTCGTACCTGCCAATAGCGCACCCATGTCCAGCGAGTAAACCACGGCATCAGCGATAACCTCGGGCACATCCTCTTCAACGATACGCTTAGCCAATCCTTCCGCAATTGCCGTTTTACCAACGCCAGCCTCACCGACCAGCAGCGGGTTGTTCTTGCGTCGACGAGCAAGAATTTGAACGACACGCTCCAGCTCGTGGTCACGGCCAATCAACGGGTCAATTTTGCCTTGACGGGCGTGCTCATTGAGGTTGGTGGCGTAGCCGGTTAGCGGATGCGCTGCACCTTCTGCGCCTCCCTCTTCTGTGTCATCACTCTCTTGCGAGGAGGGCGATGGTGAAGTGGGGCCATGACCAGATACTTTAGAGATACCGTGGGCAATGTAATTAACAGCGTCGACACGCGCTACGCTCTGCTGTTTGAGAAAGTAAACTGCCTGGCTCTCTTGCTCAGAAAAAATGGCGACCAATACATTGGCACCGGTGACTTCACTTTTACCGGATGACTGCACGTGGAAGACCGCACGCTGCAGCACTCGCTGAAAACCAAGCGTCGGCTGCGTTTCGCGGTCCGACTGGTTTTCTGGAATCAATGGCGTGGTCGAATTAATAAAATCTTGCAGATCGGAACGCAACTTATCGAGATTCGCCCCGCACGCCTTCAACACGTCAACTGCTGACGCATTATCTAGCAACGCCAGGAGCAGATGCTCAACGGTCATAAACTCGTGGCGCTTTGAGCGAGCCACGGTAAATGCCGTGTTCAGGGTCAGTTCAAGTTCTTTACTCAGCATGTCAGTCCCCTTTTCGCTGCTACCTAGGGCGTATCGTCGCCTAGGGCTTGCGTCGGATCAGTTTAATCGACCGGCACTCTCAACATCGGGTACAAATGGCGCTCTTGCAAGCCCCATCGCTAGTTTTTTTCAACGCTTTCAGTCTGCAGCTTCGATATCGCACATCAATGGATGCTCGCATTCGCGGGCATATTCATTGACTTGGTAACTTTTTGTTTCAGCAATATCCCGAGTAAAAATACCGCACGTGGCCTTACCTTGCGTGTGTACTGCAAGCATCACTTGTACAGCTTGCTCACTATCCATGTTGAAAAAATCTTGTAGCACTTCAACCACAAACTCCATCGGGGTGTAATCGTCGTTGTGAAGCACCACTTTGTACAAAGGCGGCCGGGCAAGCGCCGGCTCAGCTGACTGAACCGCCAGGTCATCATCATACTCAGGCGCATCAGGGCGGCTCACCCCTGCTTGCAGGGTAGGTACCACACATGAATGGTCTATATTGGGCATAAGCGGCAAGTTTTATCGTCTCTTAGCTGGCGGGAAATATCTTACGGCGTTCGGACTCGTCCATCTAAGCCTGACGTATTACTAGTGACTATAAGACGCCCGTTGCCAGCAAGGGTTCATGAAAAATACAAAATTATCATACTGGACAAGACAAAAAACCCTCGCCCGCTAATGCGGGCGAGGGAAACTAACAGCGTGTCATGCGCGTTACCTAGTGGCTGCGCAGACTTCTAGCTAGCTCTTACCCATTCGCCACTGTTGCCAGCGCTTCGTTAAGGGTTTTGCTTGGACGCATGGCCTGACTGGCCAGCTCTCCGTTCGGGTGATAGTACCCCTTCAGATCAACGGGCTGCCCTTGCACGCTGTTAAGCTCTTCAATAATGGTAGCTTCATTGGCTTTCAGGGTGTCTGCAAGGCGTGCAAAGCGGGCT
>SKHS01000258.1 GCA_007116835.1 Halomonas sp. | reverse complement strand
TTGCCATGGAAGAAGCTGAAAAGGCCATACATAACATGCTGGGAGAAAAGGCCTTTGGTGAAGCCGGTGCCACCATCCTTGTGGAAGAAAGGCTGGAGGGCGAGGAAGCATCCATCATTGCCCTCACCGACGGAAAAACCATCCTCACCCTGCCCTCCTCCCAGGACCACAAAGCCGTTTATGACGGTGATAAAGGCCCCAATACCGGCGGTATGGGGGCCTACTCGCCAGCGCCGGTGGTGACCCCAGAGGTCGATGCCCGCATTATGGAACAGGTGATCTTGCCCACTGTGCGCGGTATGGCAGAAGAGGGTAACCCTTACACAGGGTTCTTGTACGCAGGGCTGATGATTGATGCTGATGGTAATCCTAAAGTTATTGAGTACAACTGTCGTTTTGGTGACCCTGAAACTCAGCCCATCATGATGCGGTTAACGTCTGATTTGGCAGCGCTTTGCTTGGCCGGTGCTAAGGGCGAGCTCGCTGATAAGCAGTGTGAGTGGGACAGTCGTGCTGCGGTAGGGGTTGTGATGGCCGCCGGTGGCTACCCCGGCAACTATCGCAAGGGTGATGCTATTCACGGCTTGCCAGATGCCGAGCAGGTGCAGTGCAAGGTGTTTCATGCAGGCACTGCACAGGCCGCTGGTGGAGATATCACCACGGCTGGGGGGCGAGTGCTGTGTGTGACGGCGTTAGGTGACACGGTGTCCGCGGCCCAGCAGCAGGCGTATCAGGGGGTTAAGGCGATTCATTGGGAAGGCGCTGAGTTCCGTCGTGATATTGCTTTCCGTGCAATTGCGCGGGAAAAATAGTCGTCGGCAGTGAGCTGCTGACCTCAAACCGCCATTGATAAGGAGCAAGGCATGGAGCGTGTCACGCTAGAGTTTCCCACGTCAGCTGTGATCCATCGGCACCCTCTGACGGTGCGTATCACGGATATGAATTACGGGCGGCATCTAGGCCACGATGCGTTGGTGTCGCTGCTACATGAAGCCCGTGTCCATGCCTTTGCTGCGTTAGGGCTACCTGAATGGGATATGAAGGGATACCCAAGCATCGTTGTGGATTTGGCCGTTCAGTATCAGCACGAAGCGCGCTGGCCCGACGCCTTAATGATTGAAACGGCAGTGCCCGAGCCGGAAGGCAAAGCGCTCACGATTTACCAGCGTATTTATAATGCTGAAGCCGATAAGGTGGTGGCAACTGCGCGTGTGAATCAGTTGCTCGTAGACCTTGTCTCGGGGCGGCCTGTGAGCATACCTGATAAGGTCAAGCTGGCCATCGCCCAGGCAAGAGGTGCTTAATTAATGTCCCGGGAATATCCGATTATAGCGATTACAGGCTCTTCTGGGGCGGGCACTACCACCGTCAGGCGAAGCTTCGAGCGGATGTTTTTGCGCGAAGATGTGCATTCAGCGATGGTAGATGGCGATGCCTTTCATCGCTACACTCGTGATGACCTGCAGAGAATTTTTCGTGATGAGCCCGAGCGCAAAGATGAGCTTTCTCACTTTGCCGTAGAGGCGAATCTGCTTGATCGGCTTGAAGGGCTGTTTATCGAGTATGGTGAGCACGGTTCAGGCACGTTTCGCCACTATATTCATGCAGAAGATAAGCAGAAAATTGAAGCGGGCTACCGGGTGGGCACATTCACCGAATGGCAGTCGCTGCCCTGTGGAACCGACCTGCTCTTTTATGAGGGACTGCATGGTGGTCTAGTGACGCAAGAGTATGATATTGCTCGCCATGTCGACCTGCTAGTAGGCGTTGCGCCGACCATGAACCTGGAGTGGATTCAGAAGATCGACCGGGATACCAAGCTGCGCGGGTACTCCCAGGAGGCGGTCATTGATACCATACTAGGCCGCATGGATGATTATGTGCGTTACATTCAGCCGCAATTCTCCCGTACCCACATTAATTTTCAGCGTGTGCCCACCGTCGATACATCCAACCCCTTTGAAGTTCAGGATATTCCAACCGATGCGGAATCGTTCGTGGTGATTCGCTTTAGAGACCCATCAACGGTGGACTTTCCCTGGCTATTGGCGATGATTAAAGACTCTTTTATGACACGCCCGCACACCCTGGTGGTGCCGGGGGCGCGTATGTCACTTGCCATGGAGCTCATATTAGCGCCGCTGGTTCGTCATTTGCTTGCCCAGCGTCGTTTTCGCTAGTTAGATCGTGTTATCACTTATAAAAACGAAGGAGACCGCCATGGATTGCCTGTTCTGCAAAATTATTAATCGCGAGATTCCTGCCGATATTGTGTACGAAGACGACTATGTGTTGGCGTTCAATGACATTAGCCCTCAAGCGCCAACGCATCAACTGATCATTCCCAAAAAGCACATTGCCACGCTGAACGATATTGCACCTGAAGATTTGGCAGTAATTGGGCGTTTGCAGTACACCGCTGCGCAGCTAGCTAAACAGCAAGGCTTCGCGGAAGACGGTTATCGGGTCGTTATGAACTGTAACGAGATGGGCGGCCAAACCGTTTACCATATTCACATGCACTTGATGGGTGGACGACAGTTTACCTGGCCTGCTGGCTGATAGCGCCGGGGGGCTTAAAACTACCGAATGTGTGTGCATGCCAAAACAAATATAGCGTCTTGCTAAACGCATAAAGCCCCTTGAGAGGGGCTTTATGCGCTTCTAGCGGTATGGCTATGATGCCGATTTAGGCGTCGATGCGCTTATACTTCATCCGCTTAGGCGTGTCGTTGCCTACACGCTTTTTGTGGTCTTCTTCATATTCGGTGTAGTTGCCATCGAAGAAGACGACTTCTGAATCGCCTTCAAACGCCAGGATATGCGTAGCGATACGGTCTAAGAACCAACGATCGTGAGAGATCACCATCGCGCAGCCTGGGAAGGCCAACAGCGCTTCTTCCAAGGCGCGTAGAGTCTCAATATCTAGGTCGTTTGACGGTTCGTCTAATAGCAGTACGTTTGCGCCTTGCTTAAGCGTTTGGGCAAGCTGAAGACGGCCACGCTCACCACCAGAAAGCTCATCTAGACGCTTCTGCTGGTCGTTACCTTTAAAATTAAAGCGGCCAACGTAGGCACGTGATGAGACTTCATAGCCATTAATGTTGAGAATATCCTGTCCGTCAGAGACGGCTTCCCAAACAGTTTGCTTGTCGTCTAG
>SKHS01000142.1 GCA_007116835.1 Halomonas sp. | reverse complement strand
GTGAATTAAGCTCTCAAACTGAGCAGCCAGCACGAGGAATACCACGACCGCGCCCAGTACCAGCAGGAACGTAGTGGCACCGCTAGCCTGTTGGAAATCACGCGAAGGCCCGGCTAAATTTGTTTGTACTTCCTCTGGCAGAATCGTATTAGCAGTCTCTTGCAGGTATGCCAGCGCCTCACCTAACGGGTAGCCGTCAGCCAAGTTGGCTTCAATGGTAATGGCACGTACGCGGTCAAAGCGGTTCAGCGTGCTTGCGCCCGCAAAATCAGACAGCGTCACTAAGCTAGCAAGCGGAATCAGTTCCCCTGAGCGGGCAGAACGTACCTGGATATTATCCAGCGCGCGGGGACTATTTTGACGGCCCCGATCACCTTCCAGAATGACATCGTACTCTTCTCCATCATCAACATAACGGGTAACATTACGGCCACCCAGCAGCACTTCAAGCGTGCGGCCTATTTCGGTCACTGTAACGCCGAGTGCCGCAGCGCGTTCATAGTTGATATCAACACGCAGCTGTGGCTGGCTCTCATCATAGTTGCTCTCAACCGCGGTAAGCCGTGGGTTGTTCTCACGCACATGATCAATGAGCGTATTACGCCAGCGTGCTAAGTCTTCGTAAGTGCCGCCACCGAGTACAAACTGGACAGGCTTTTGGGTACGTTGGCCAAACCCTTGGCGCATCACGGGGAATGCTTGTACACCGGGTAATGAGCTAAGTGTTTGGCGAACCTCTGGCATAATTTCCCAGGCACTGCGACGGCTGCCCCAATCTGCCATGTTGATGATAATGAAGCCGCTATTGAAGTTCTCAATATTGCCAAACCCACGTGGTGCACGTACCACCACACGCTCAAACTCACCGCTATCAATAAAGGGCGCAAGCCTCGCCTCTATTTCGTCCATGTAGTCCATCATGTAGTCGAACGTGGCGCCTTCTGGGCCATTCACGAGCACAATAAAATTACCGCGATCTTCTTGGGGGGTATATTCATTGGGTAGTTCGGTTGCAAGCCAAGCGGTGGCTGCAATTAACAGAAAAAACAGTGCTACGACGAGCCATTTAAGCCTCAAAACCGCTTCCAGCGCGCATTTGTAATGGTGCTGGGTTTTGCTGAGCAGCCACTGAACACCCTGCCCGATACGGCTGTCGTGCATGCCGGGTTTGAGGATTTTTGAGGCCATCATGGGGGTGAGAGTAAGGGCTAATAGCGTTGATACCACAACCGCCGCCGCCATAGTGAGGGCGAATTCCGAGAACAGCCTACCAATATCTCCCTGTAGCATACTCAGCGGCACAAACACTGCCACCAGCACTAAGGTGGTGGCAATAACGGCAAAGGCGATTTGTCGTGTTCCTCGAAAGGCGGCGACCAAGGGTGTTTCACCGTAGTCATGCATGCGTCGGTTAATGTTTTCCAGAACGACAATGGCATCATCAACAATCAAGCCAATGGCCAGCACTAGCGCCAGCAGGGTCAGTAGGTTGATCGAGAAGTTCATGACTGCCAGTGCCGTAAAGGCACCAATGACGGCTATGGGAACCGTGACGGCAGGAACCAGCGTGGTACGTAGATTGCCTAAAAACAGGAAAATCACCACAACGACTAGCCCCATGGCAATAAACAGCGTCATGACAACTTGGCTGATGGCACCCGAAACGAAGACCGATGCATCAAAGTTGAGGCTGAGCGTCATGCCTTCAGGCAGTGTTCCTTGCAGCCGCTCCATCTCTTGCTGCACGGCAGCGGATAGTTCGACGACGTTAGCGGTGGACTGCATAATCATGCCCAGCCCTACCATGGGAACGCCATTCGCCCGGAAAACAGAGCGGTCTTCAACAGAGCCCACCTCCACACGGGCAACATCGGCTAAGCGCACTAAATAGCCATTCTCGCTCTGGTTGAGTGCTAGGCGCTGGAAGTCGTCGGCAGTGGCAAAGCTGCGCGGTAGGCGCACGATAAACTGGCGATCAGCCGACTCTAGGGAGCCAGCCGGCAGCTCGACGTTTTCTGCGCGCAGTGCATCTTCGATATCGCCAACAGTTAGCCCGCGTGCGGCCATTGCATTGCGATCAAGCCATACCCGCATCGCGTAATCGCGACCGCCGCCAACGCGTACCCGGGCGACACCTGGCTGCACCGATAGGCTATCGACTAAAAATCGGTTGGCGTAATCGGTTAATTCAGTAATCGAGTAATCTTCTCCCGATAGGCTGAGCCAAATGACAATTGTTTCACTACTATCAGCCTTGGTGACTTCGGGGTTATCCGCATCATCTGGTAGGTTGCGCAAAGCGCCTGAAATGCGGTCACGCACGTCATTGGCAGCAGCATCAATATCACGGGTAAGAGAAAACTCAATTTCTATACGTGAACGTCCGTCTTCACTCTGTGACGTGATCAGTTCAATGCCTTCTACGCCCGCGATACGATCTTCGAGCACCTGGGTAATGCGTGTCTCCACAACGCTTGCTGAGGCACCCGAGTAGCGCGTATCAATGCTGACAACAGGCGGGTCGACCGTTGGGTACTCTTGTAGCGGTAGACGGTTAAGCGCCATCAAGCCAAACGCAATAATTAGTGCTGCAATGACCATGGCCAACACTGGCCGCTGAACTGAAATATCCGATAAGCGCATTAGCGGTCGGCCTCCAGCAGCGTGCGAATGTCAGTTTGGTCATCCGTGATACCTAAGAGCCGAACGGCTTGGCCGTCGCGGGCAAGCTGTAATCCATGAATTACCACTAAGTCGCCTGCCTCAATACCTTCGAGTATCTCGACTTCGCCGTGCCGACGTTCACCAATCGAAACCTCATGTCGTTCCAGGCGCGCTTCTTCGTCTTGTTGGTGAATAAGCATGACAAAGTGGCTGTTGCCGCTGGGTTCAATGGCAGATTCAGGAAGCACCAGGGTATCGCGCAGACGCTGCTGGACAATGACCTCCATCAGCATGCCAGGGCGTAATCGCATGCCTGGATTAGCCAGCTCGGCACGCACACTCACACTTCTGGAAACAGGATCAATACGCGTACCAATACTGGCAATTTCGCCGTTAAATACCTCGTCAGGAAAAGCAGCAGTGGTTGCGCTGAGCTTAAGTCCGTTAGATAAACGCCCCAAAAATACCTCTGGAACGGTGAAGTCGAGCTTCATTACGTCTAATTTATCGAGGGTAACCAAGTCCATGCCAGGAGTAACCAATGTACCGACACTCACATTACGAAAACCAACGCGGCCACTAAAAGGAGCGTGCAGGCGATAATTAGCCAGCCGTGCCTCTAACGCCTGGGCGTCTGCTTCGGCTTGTCGCAGCCTCGCTTGGGTATCTTCTACGTCGGCTCTTGGTGCTAGGTTGCGTTGCTGTAATTGTGTAGCCCGGTCTAACGCATTCCTGCGCTCGTCGCTAATGGCCTGCGCGGCTCTTAGTTGAGCTTGTTCTTCGGCATCTTCAAGACGGATTAGCAGGCGTCCGCGCTCTACTTGTTCGCCATCTTGAAAATTAATGTCAGCAATGATCTCAGTAACGGTGGCTGAAAGCGTCACACTTTCATCAGCACGCAGGGTTCCCAGCGCTTCAAGAGGATCCGACCATGTAGTCATTTCTGCGTAGTGGCCAATCACCGGTGTTTGTGACTGTGCTATCGCGTGGCTGGCCCAGGCTAACAGTAGCAGGCAACCGCAAAAGGTACGTTTACTAACGGGCATGGATATCTCAATGTGAATATAAGTAATTAAAAAGTAGTTGCTGAACCACCGTGTCTAACGAATTTATTGCAACGTCACTACCATTCAATGAAACGAGACAGTTGTACCTAATGTGTACACTTGTTTTTTAAATGTACAGGATTGGCTCGCATTTTACCTGCTAAAATGCTCTCTTTGTGTGTTTGGAGCTTTATTTATGGTCTACGACGTCGTGATCATTGGTGCTGGTGCCGCAGGTTTAATGTGTGCGGCTCAGGCTGGCTATGCAGGACGCCGTGTGCTGGTGATTGACCATGCCAATAAAGCAGGTAAGAAAATTCTTATGTCCGGAGGGGGACGGTGTAATTTTACCAATCTTGATACCACGCCTGGGCACTTTTACTCAGAAAATCCTTATTTCTGTATTTCTGCCTTAAAACGCTATCGGCCAGAGCACTTTGTAGCGTTGGTGGAGCGTCATGGCGTTGAGTATGTCGAAAAAGCGCCCGGACAGCTATTTTGTGCCCAGTCGGCGAAAGAAATCGTGAGGGTGCTGCTGACTGAGTGCGAATGGGCAGGCGTTGAGGTGGCGCTCAGCACCTCTGTCTCTCAGGTAGAACGAGTAGGCGAGAGCATGCGACTGAAAACGTCGATGGGCACCATAGAGGCTGGCGTATTCGTGGTCGCAACGGGTGGTTTGTCGATTCCTACCATGGGAGCTTCCGGGTTCGGCTATGACCTTGCTCGCCAGTTCGGTATCGATGTTTTACCCACTCGACCTGGATTGGTGCCGTTCACGTTAAGCGATACCTGGAAAGAGCGTGCCGCCGGGCTTTCGGGGGTTAGTTTACCGTCAGCGGTGAGCTGTGGCGAACGCTGTTTTGTTGAGCCTATGCTGTTTACCCACCGTGGCCTTTCCGGCCCTTCGATGCTGCAGATCTCTAGCGTTTGGCAGCCAGGAGGGCAGATTGAGATCAACTTGTTGCCAGGGGAAGATGCTGGTGCTGCGCTGCGTAAGGCACGTGTCGAAACACCGAAGCGTCAGTTGTCTACTTGGTTGGGCGAACGGTTTCCTAAACGCTTTGTACAAGCGCTGCTAGAGTGGTATCCCGGACGTGATCTCGACCAGCCATTGGCGCAATATAGCAACGAAGCCTTGGATGTTTGGGCGCAGCGGCTTAATCAGTGGTCATTAAAACCAGCAGGTACGGAAGGCTGGCGCACCGCGGAAGTCACCATGGGGGGCGTCAATACGCAAGCTATTTCATCGAAAACGTTTGAAGTTAAAGCCTTACCGCAGCTACGTTTTATAGGTGAAGTGCTTGATGTAACAGGCGAACTGGGGGGCTATAACTTTCAATGGGCGTGGGCGAGTGGTGTGGCATGTGGGCAGGCCTGTTAACGGTATTAACTGCCTAATAGGAAAGCCGTTACGGGTCAAGCCGTAACGGCATTGCGCTAATTGGTTATTTTCGACAATAGCTTAAATTTGCGTAGCAGCATGTAGCCTGCAAGCGCTTTTCTTCCTATAGCCATGGTTCCGCCTGGGTGGCGCAAAACACGCAAAGTCATCAGGCCACCGATCACATACAAAGGCAACTTAAGGCGTTGCCAGTTGTTGTCTAACGGTGCGGAAGTATCCATAAGGTGGTGGCTTGCAACGAGTATATCCACACGCTGTTGCTCTAACTCGGCAAGCAGCGCAGCTTTACGTTCAGCACGGCTAGGGGGGCTAGCAGAGTCAGTGACGACGCTGGGGTGAGTCATCCTCGTTGACCTCCAACAGGGCACGATCAGCGGAAAGTTGTTTTAACGTTTCTTTCAGCAGCGTGTGCTGCTTTGCCTGACGAATAGCGATAAACGCCAGTAAAAAACTGAGTGACATCAAAACAGCTGCACTAACGCCAATTGCGGTAAGCCGATAGGTATCCCAGAATAGAACGACTATTAATGCAGTGAGGGTTGCTATACCCAGCAGTAGCAACAGTAAACTCGCACCCGCTAACAGTAAAAGAGTTAGTAAACGCGCACGCTCTTCCTCTAGCTCTAAAACCGCCAAACGCAGGCGGGTTTCACCGTTAGCAACCAGTGATTTTAGCAGGCGTTTGGCGGCGGAAAATACGCGTTGGGTTGGCCCTAAAGCCATTAGCGACGACCGAGCAGCATGCCTAGGACGAGGCCGGTAGCGGCACCAATGCCAATACTGGTCCACGGGTTTTCACGTACATAGCGATCACAGCAATCAACTTGCTCAGAAAGCGTTTCGCGGGTGTCTTCATAAAGGCGCTCACCGCGTGCTTCCAAACGTGCCCGGGTGTCTTTTAAACGACGTTCTGCCCGCTCGCGCAGCTCGTGCATTTCGCCACTTGCATCTTTAGAGGTGGCGTTCATTAATTCCTCGACGGTTTCACTCAGGTGGCGGAGGTCTTCCTTCAGCTGATCAGCGCGAGCAGTGGTATCAGTATTACGTTTAGCCATGATGTCATCCTTTGACGAGTGAATATAAATAAGCAACAACTCCAGCATAGCAGCCGTCGCCTATATGACAACCTCAACCGCTAGCGGTTCAGCCCCGTCGCACTAAACAGTGGGTTCAAGCTAAACCCGATGCTTACCCGATGCATGCTATTGTCGTAATCAATCATGCTTTCGCCATAGCCGTAGTAATATTGCACGTGTGCACGAAGACTGTTGAAGGCGGGCCAGCTGTAGTCAATTTGGGTGCCGTAATTACCGGCACTAGGGTTGCCGCGCAGCAAGCCTTCTACCTCATGATTATTTTGTAGGCGCTTGGCCAGGCGAATGTCGCCGTAGCCCATAAAGCGTTTGATATCTGGATTGTCGTCGCTGTTTTGTGACTCGGGTACACGCCAATAAGGGGCCAGGGTTAATGCCCAATCGCCGCGTTGGAAGGTGTTTTCCATATAGACGCGGTTCCAGCTGCGGGATAGGGGGTCGGAACGGCCATTCGACTGGTGATTAAAGGCAATCCGGTTGCGAGTATTCACCCACCCCAAGGCTTGCCAGGCATTGTCAAAATCGATGAAGATTTCTGGCTCGTAATTGGTTTCACGAAAGGGAGATGAGGCGTCAGTGTTATAGGCTTGCCACCAGCTGCGCTGGGTATACGCAAAGTAGACATCGCCAATGTCGCCAAAGACATTTTCAGCCAAGTTGAATTTAGCGCTAAATTGGAACTTAACTTCCGTACTGTCGGGTGCGCTATCTTCGGTTACGTTGCGAAAGTTATCGGCACTTTGATCCGAGCTATAGCTGACCGGAAATAGGTAGTTAGTGCGGTGGGTAGTGATGGAAAACGGGTTGCGCGTTGACTCTTGTTCCAGCTGACGGCGGTCGCTAAGATCTTCAAGGGCGACTTCTTCAGGGCGCTGCTCTACGGGAAAGCCCTGGGCGGTATTGCTGGGTGCGTCAATTTGTTGCAGTTGCTGGTGCAATCGATCACGCTCATTATCGAGTGCTTGAATACGCGCTTCAATTGCTTCTCGGGAAGCAGCAAAGACATCCTGGCTGAGCGTTTCAGCGGCCAGCATTACGGCTAAGCTGGTTAATAGCAGTTTTCGAGTGACCATCAAAATGGCTCGCAAGAGTAGTAAGGGGAAGTTGTCTGAGTCGTTTCTATACATGCCCACCGTGTAAGTCAACTCCTCGCCTTCGCCCGAGGCGTTAGATTGCGTAAGCAATGAGAACGCCTGACAATGCAGACCTTTCCTGAGTGGATAAGTATCCATGTTGATGAGGCATACGTAACGTGGTCAACAATGCGGTGAAGCGCTGTATTAACTGCCCATCTAAGTTGATGGTGATATGCGGGTTAATAGTGATGTGTGTATGGATG
Source organism: Halomonas sp. (assembly GCA_007116835.1). Taxonomy (GTDB): domain Bacteria; phylum Pseudomonadota; class Gammaproteobacteria; order Pseudomonadales; family Halomonadaceae; genus Vreelandella. The sequence goes on along the minus strand of SKHS01000142.1, from coordinate 4,145 downwards.
GTGCTTGCAAGTACCAGCAGCGCACAGGCTGTTATGCTTGAGCAAGTCCCGAGTGAGGCTCAGCTAGCCGAACGTTTAGCGCAGCTTGAAGCGCAAGAGGGCGAGCTCACCGCTGAGCAGAGCCGAGATAGGGATATGCTCACCGTGGCTCTGCAAACCTATGAACGTCTTAAAACGGCTGAAGAGCGTTTGCAGGCGCTGGAGCAGCGCATTGAACAAGCGCCTGAGCTATTGCTGCGCCTTGAGCGCGAGCTAATTGATGCTGAGGACGCTAGCCAGCAGCTGTCGGTGGACAACCTGAGTGACATGCCTCTGGAAGCCTTGGAAGCCCAGCAGGCTGAAGCGGTGATTGAATTACAGCAGTTGCAAAGTCAGTTAGCTGAAATCAACTCACAGCTATTGGCGGCTCAAACGCTACCAGAGCGTGCTCAGCAAGCTATTTCTGACGGCTTGCAGCGTACCGAAACGTTGCGCCGCCAATATGATGAGCGAAAAGCTCTGCTTGCGGACCGGCAGCTCTCTGCTCGTAACGACAGGCAATTGATTCAGTGGCGGTTGGAGCGAGCGCTCGTTGAGCGTGAAGTGAACCTGCATCAGCGTGAGTTAACGGCTAACAGCCGGCTGCGGGAGCTGGCCCAGCAGCGTCGCGATATCATTGAGCTGCAAATAAGCCAGCAGGAGCAGCAGCTCAGCCTGTTGCAAGGGGTGATTGATCGCCAGCGGCGGCTGTTGTCAGAACAAGCGATAGCGGATGCAGCCCGAGATGATCCATTAATAGCCCAAGGGCACCCTGTCGTGCTGCGCGCGCAGCAGGTTAACCAGTCATTAATTCTTGAGCTATTGCGCGCGACTGACCGCGCCAACGGTATCGTGCGCGAGAATATCGATGCCCAGCGACAGTTGGATCAAGTGCGCCAGCTTCAGCGAAGCTTGAACGAACAGATGGACGCCATCCGCGGTAGCCAGTTGCTGTCACGTATTTTGCGCGAACAGCGTAAGTCGTTACCTGTGGTGGCACCTCGGCGCGATTTACAAGACGAAATTGCAGACCTTCGTCTGAAACAGTTTGACCTCATCCGTCAACGTGACCAGCTGCGTCACGGAGAGCGCTTGGCCACCCAGCGCTTACAAGAAGCCGGTGTGGAAGTAACGCCGAGCCTGGTTGATTCGCTTTCGCGGCTTTATCAGTCGCGTCGTGAACTAGTAGAGCAACTGGAGCAGTCCTACGGCAGTCTATTAAGCGCTGCGATTGAGCTGCAGCTAAACCAGCAGCTGCTGCTGGATACCACGCGTGAACTGCGTGCTGCCATTGATGAGCAACTGTTTTGGGTGGCTAACAGTCGCCCCTTAGACCTGAACTGGCTTCGTCAACTACCTAGTAATTTGGGGCAAGAGTGGCGTGACGGTGAGTGGCGAGCGATTTTGCCAACTCGCTGGGAGGGGCTTTCCTGGAGCATGCTCACGGGGGCGCCGGTGTTTCTGGTTGGGTTATTGCTGGTTGGATTTCGGCGCAAAATTAAAAAACGCTTAGCGCTGATTCACTCCCAAATTGGTCGTTTAAAAAGTGACACGCAGCTGCATACAACGCAGGCGGTTCTTCTCAATGCGCTGTTGGCGATACCTGGGCCGCTTGGCTTAGCCAGCATTGGCGTTGCGCTTCGAACGACAGAAGGGGCGCTGGCAAGTAGTGTCTCGCCAGCCCTGCTGCAGTTGGCGCTAAGTTGGGCGGTCATCGCCCTGGGGCGTCGTTTGCTGGTGCCTGACGGTGTGGCAGAACGCCACTTTACCTGGGCTCCCACCTACAATGCACGGTTGCGTCAACTGCTGGGGAGGTTAGGGGTGGCGCTGGTGCCGGTAGTGACCATTGCCGCGCTCTCCGGTCAAATGGAAACACCGCTGGCGATGCGGCCGGTGGCCATTGGTTTATTTGCCGCTGGATTGCTGGCAATGAGCTGGGTTTTGGCGCAGCTGATACTAGCCCATGTGCCGATTTTTGGGGTTCGACTGTTTCGTCTTGTGCTTGGTTTGGCGATGGCCTCGGTACCGTTGATGCTGCTGGGGTTAGTTGCCTGGGGCTACGAATATACCGCGTTGCGACTTGTGTCACGGTTCGCGATTACCCTTTATATACTGGGGCTGTGGGTAGTGGTAGAAGCCACCGTTGTGCGTAGCTTGGCGGTGGCCGCGCGTAGGCTGGCTTATCGTCGTGCGCTTGCCAGGCGTTCTGCTCAAGTGCAAGAAGGCGCAGAAGGCGGTCTCGAAGTGGTGGAAGAGCCCCCTCTAGATATGGAAAAAATCAACACCCAGTCGCTGCGCCTCTCTAAGCTGATTCTATTGATTGGCTTCAGTACATTGCTGTACCTCGTGTGGGCGGACCTGCTTGCCGTACTGGGTTATTTAGACCAAGTCTCACTCTGGGATGCTACAGATGGTGACTTGGTAGGCGATACGCTGTCGATCTCCGATGTATTTATGGCGCTGCTTGTCATTGCTGTTACGTTTATTATGGCGCGTAACTTGCCCGGCTTGCTGGAAGTGATGGTGCTTTCCCGCCTGGTGCTAAAGCAGGGCAGTGCCTATGCAATTAGCTCATTACTTTCTTACACCATTGTGGGCACTGGTGTTGTCATGGCGCTGGCGACGTTAGGTGTCTCTTGGGACAAACTGCAGTGGCTGGTGGCAGCATTGAGCGTGGGGCTGGGCTTTGGTCTTCAGGAGATCTTCGCCAACTTTATCTCTGGCTTGATTATTCTGTTTGAACGTCCTATTCGGATTGGCGACACGATCACGCTGGGTAATCTGCATGGCACCGTGAGCCGCATACGGATTCGGGCGACAACGGTGACCGACTTTGACCGAAAAGAAATTATTATTCCTAATAAAACCTTTGTGACCGACCAGCTTATTAACTGGTCGTTATCGGACAATGTGACTCGCGTCGTGCTTACTTACGGTGTCACCCATGGCTCAGATTTACCGTTAGTTCACCGTCTGTTGCATCAAGCGGCGGCTGAGAATGAGCGTGTGTTAACAGATCCTGAACCCCAGGTGTTTTGTCTTAACTATGGGCCGCACAGCCTCAATTTTGAGCTCCGTATCTTCGTCAACGATCTATTAGATCGCTTGTATGCATCCGACGAAGTGAATTGCCGCGTTGACGAGCTGTTCCGTGAGGCGGGGGTGCGGATAGCCTTCGAACAGGTGGATGTGTGGCTGCACCGAGACCAGGGGGAGTCGGTAAGAGTGCAGTCCGCTAAACACGTGCCACCTGCAAGCCTGACTTGAAGGTGGCATAGCGCGTTAGGCTATAGCGGCTTCTTTAGTACTTAGCATTTAGTCGCCAATAGCAAAAACTCCCGATTACCGTCACCGCCGGTAATCGGGCTCTCTTGCCAGTGGCTAATGGAGAGCCCACATGGTGTGCAAGCCTCGCGTATCTTCTGCTCTACGTCGGCATAACGGCTAGCGTTACGCACGATGCCACGTTTATCCAGTGCGCCTGGTTCTAACTCAAACTGTGGTTTTACCAATGAAAGCAGTTGCCCTCCAGTGGGAAGGAGGGAGGCAATCTCAGGCAGAATCAAGGTTTGCGAGATGAACGAAACGTCCATCACGGCGATATCAACAGGGTGTGTAGAGAGTGCTTGTTGAAGGGCCGCTGATGACCTCATGTAGCGTGCATTTAAGCCTTCCAGACAAGTGACCCTTGCGTCGCCGCGTAGGCGCTCTGCTAACTGTGTATGACCAACGTCTACGCCTATCACATGGCGAGCACCAAACTGCAGAGAACAGTCGGTGAAGCCCCCCGTAGATTGACCAACATCTAATACCACCCGCCCTTCCAGGGGTATGTTAAGCGCGTTAAGAATGCTCTCTAGCTTTAGGCCTGCGCGGGAAACGTAGCGCTCCTCTGGGTCTTCATCAAGGTGAAACTGAGTATCCAGGGGCCATTTTTCCGATGGCTGGCTCAGCGGCGTGCCATCTTGAAGGAAGACGCGCCCGTTGCGAATTAACCGCTGGGCGCGCGTACGAGAACTGGCCAGCCCTTGGCTGACCAGCAGTTGGTCTAATCGTATCAATTGAGTCATGGTCGTCAAACTGGCGGTTATTAAACGCTATTAGCGCGTTTCACGAAGTTGTGTGTG
>SKHS01000215.1 GCA_007116835.1 Halomonas sp. | reverse complement strand
GATTCACAAACGGCGTCGAATTAACGGTTGTGAATTAGTAAGGAGCAACGCTCAGATTGGCACCGCTACCGATTAGGCGAACCCGCTGGCCTGCCTGGAATTGGCGATCCGCGCTTTGTACAACGATAACGTCGGTGCCGTCATCACGACGGATTTCCATTTCCAGCGCATTGATACGGTTGGCGCGGTCTTCTACTGCAGTGCCGGCAACCGCACCGCCCAATGCACCTGCTACGGTCGCTAGCTGGCGACCTGAACCGCCACCCACCTGGCTTCCAAGAAGACCACCAATAACGGCACCGCCGCCGCCGCCAAGAATGTTGCCGGTGCGGCTATCTGCCTGGATCTGTACCGGGCGTACGGCCACAACGGTGCCATAGGCGACGCTTTGGCCTGTTTGCGCTTGGTTGCCACGGTACACGTCACCAGAGTAAGGAGCGGTGTTAGCACAACCAGCTAGCGTCAGAATGCTTAGCGCGGCAATAGGTAGTATACGTTTCATTAAAATCTCCAATGTTTCTCGGCCCGCATGACTGCAAAGTAGCAGTAATAGGTAATGTCTGAGGTAACTATAGAATAGTAATTATAGAACAGTGTTCGCTAAGAAAGATAACGTAAGTATAGCGCTTTGACCAGTCGTCAAGCGCAAAGATCGTACCTTGAATTGTAGACAAGTATTAAGAAAGCAATGTGCAAAATCGTGCTTAACAAGAAATGCGCTGAAGAAAGCAATGAAAGAAGGCTGAAGCGAAGGGGGAGACAGTGCAAGTAGACAAGCGTTATCAATTGAATTCAGGACAAAAAAAGCAGGGGGCTTCTGCTGCCCCCTGCTGTGTATGACTAACGAGTGGTGTTAGCCAAACTGGTTCATGGTGTTATCTTTGCCGCCTGCTTTCAGCGCCGCATCGCCATGGAAGAACTCTTTATGGTCGTCGCCAATATTAGAGCCTGCCATATCCTGGTGTCTGACGGTGGCGATACCTTGGCGAATTTCCTGGCGCTGTACGCCTGCGACGTAAGCCAGCATGCCTTCGTCGCCAAAGTAGCCTTTTGCCAGGTTGTCGGTAGACAGCGCGGCCGTGTGGTAGGTCGGCAGCGTGATCAGGTGGTGGAAGATACCTGCTTCACGGGCGCCGTCACGCTGGAAGTTACGTGTCCACTCATCCGCTAGCTGACCAAGCTCGGTGTTGTCGTACTCAACATCCATCAGCTTGTCACGCTGGTAAGCAGACACATCTTTGCCTTCTTTTTCCCAGGCATCGAATACTTGCTGGCGGAAGTTCAGCGTCCAGTTAAACGACGGTGAGTTGTTGTAAACCAGCTTGGCATCAGGCACAACATCGCGGATACGGTTAACCATGCTGGCGATTTGGCCAACGTGGGGCTTTTCAGTTTCGATCCACAGTAAGTCAGCACCGTTTTGCAAACTGGTAATACAGTCAAGCACTACGCGGTCTTCACCGGTACCCGCTTTGAACTGGTACAGACCGGACGCTAAGCGCTTCGGCTTAACCAGCTTGCCGTTTTGCTTGATGACCACGTCGCCGTTATTGATGTCGCTGGCGTTTTCGATCACATCGCCATCTAGGAAACTGTTGTACTGGTCGCCCAGATCGCCTGGTTCATTGGTGACTGCGATTTTCTGAGTAAGACCTGCGCCCAGCGAGTCAGTACGCGCCACGATAACGCCATCTTCAATACCCAGCTCAAGGAAGGCGTAACGCACGGCATTGATTTTTGCCAGGAAGTCTTCGTGGGGAACGGTGACCTTGCCATCTTGGTGGCCGCACTGCTTCTCATCGGAAACCTGGTTTTCAAGCTGGATACAGCAAGCACCCGCCTGGATGAATTTTTTGGCCAGCAGGTACGTTGCTTCGGCATTACCAAAGCCAGCATCGATATCAGCAATGATCGGTACGATGTGCGTCTCGTAGTTGTCGATTTTGCTGATCAACTCTTGTTCTTTAGCGCTGTCACCTGCTTCTTTTGCATCATCCAGTGCGCGGAACAGGTGGTTAAGTTCCCATGCGTCTGCCTGCTTCAAGAAGGTGTAGAGCTCTTCAATCAGATTGGCGACTGATGTTTTTTCGTGCATTGACTGGTCAGGCAGTGGACCAAACTCAGAGCGCAGAGCAGCGACCATCCAGCCTGAAAGGTAGAGGTAGCTACGCTTGGTTGTACCAAAGTGCTTTTTAATGGAAATCAGTTTTTGCTGACCAATGAAGCCATGCCAGCACCCCAGAGACTGCGTGTACTTAGACGTATCGGCATCGTAGGCAGCCATATCGTCACGCATAATTTTTGCCGTGTAACGCGCAATGTCCAGACCGGTATGGAAACGGTTCTGAGCACGCATGCGTGCAGCGTATTCAGGTTTGATCGCTTCCCATTTGCCGCCTTGAGCTTCGCGCAGTTGGGCCATTGCTTTGATATCGTCGAGCAGTCCTGACATAAGCTGTTTCCTCCGGGGTCGTGATAGCTATTCGCAAGTTAGCTGACTTTTTTGCTGCACCTGCGAAGTTGTGTTCAGCATTATCGAAATTCGCTGCGCTGTCTCTACGTCAATTGTCTCTGATCAAAACGTCTCTTAGTCGAACGTCGCGGTTGGAGAGTCGTCGTTATTAAGACAGTGGCGACAGCATTGTTGGCTTGGTGTTGAACGTGGTGTTTAACAATGCGCCATAACGCTGCGATGCGATAACTATCAACGAGAATGGGGCATTCAACAATTGTCACTTGGGGGCAGGTGTGGTTGTAGTTCGACTACAGCGGCGTGAGATGGCGCCCTGTTTGTGTAGTGGTTTTTCGTCAAACAGGTAGCAATAGGCACAAAAATGCCACCCAGCGGTGGCGTAATCGTCGTGCGTTAGGGTGAAAGAGGGGGGTTAGCAGGGGAATTAAAGCGTCAGCATCATCGCGCGGTGGGGTATGCCTGCGTCCATAAACACATCACCGTGGGCGACAAAGCCTAAGCGCTCGTAGAAGGCAAGCGCGTGTAGCTGCGCGCTTAGCGCAACACGGGTATGACCTGCTGTTTTGGCCGCCTGTATAGCGGCCTTCATAAGTTGATAGCCAACGCCTGTGCCACGCGTACTGGCTAGTACGGCAACGCGCCCAATATGCCCATCCGGTAGCAGGCGGGCAGTGCCTACCGGCGTGCCCGCAAGCGTGG
>SKHS01000218.1 GCA_007116835.1 Halomonas sp. | reverse complement strand
CTCGTATTAGCGCTGGGCAGTGTTTCAAATGACTTCGGCACGCAAGGCGTTGCCGAACACTGTCACTTTATTGATTCGCCCCAGCAGGCGAAAGCGTTTCAGCGCGATATGATTAACACCTTTTTGCGCTATACCGACCCCGAGCTGCGCCAGCATAAAGAGCTGACCATCGGCATAGTGGGCGGCGGTGCGACTGGGGTTGAGCTATCGGCAGAGCTATTAGACGCATCGCGGTTACTCAACGCCTACGGCGTGACGGCTATTGACCACCAAACGATTAGCGTACACCTCATCGAAGCTGCCCCACGCCTGCTGCCTGGCTTATCAGAGCGCATCAGCGAAACCGTGCAGCAAGAACTAGAAAAGCTGGGGGTCGCTGTTCATGTCGGTACCGCTATTCAGGAGGCCGAAAAATACCGCTTAGTGACCGGCGATGGCGAGGTTATCGAAACTGACCTGAACGTGTGGGCGGCGGGCATTAAAGCGCCGCCCGTTCTGGCCGAGCTTGGCCTGACCACTAATAAGAAAAATCAGCTGAGCGTTCACCAGACGCTGCAGAGCGTGGATGACCCGCACATTTTTGCCATGGGTGATTGCGCCAGCTGCCCGCAAAAAGATGGCAGTATGGTGCCGCCCCGCGCGCAGGCTGCCCACCAACAGGCAAAGCTACTCGCCAAAAACGTCGTTCAGCTACTGGCTGACAAGCCGCTTAACGACTTCGTTTATCGCGATCATGGCTCGCTGGTTTCGCTGGCTCGCTACGATGCGGTGGGGAACCTAATGCGTAGCTCGGCGTCTCGGGGGCTATTTTTAGAAGGCTGGTTGGCGCGCCAAGCCTATGCATCGCTTTACCGCATGCACCAGCTATCTATCCATGGCGCGCCAAAAACTGGGCTAACGTGGTTAGTCGATAAGCTCAACCGCTACTTAAAGCCCCGTATGAAACTGCACTAAAGGCCTTGCTTAGCCATTCAGTTTCGCCAGTTCAGCACGCATTTGCTGGATAACGCTATCGTAGCCGTGCGGGTCGCTTGACTGATGGGCGCTAAAAATCGCCGAACCGGCTACAAAGGTATCGGCACCCGCAGCGGCGATATCGGCAATGTTATCAACCTTGACGCCGCCGTCGATTTCTAAGCGAATTGGACGGCCAGACGCATCGATGCGTGCCCGCGCTTCGCGCAGCTTATCCAGCGTAGCGGGAATAAACGACTGGCCACCAAAGCCTGGGTTAACGCTCATCAGCAGCACCATATCGACCTTGTCCATCACGTAATCCAGGTACGAAAGCGGCGTTGCCGGATTAAATACCAGCCCAGCTTTACAGCCGCTATCACGGATCAACTGTAGCGAACGATCAACGTGCTCAGAGGCTTCCGGGTGAAAAGTGATATAGCTCGCCCCGGCCGCACTAAAGTCGCTAATCATACGATCAACCGGCTTGACCATTAGATGCACATCAATAGGGGCTGTCACACCATGCTGACGTAGCGCTTTACAGACCATCGGGCCAATCGTCAGGTTCGGCACATAGTGGTTATCCATGACATCGAAATGAACAATGTCGGCCCCTGCGGCCAACACATTGTCGACTTCCTCGCCAAGCCGCGCAAAGTTAGCGGAAAGAATCGAAGGGGCAATCAGGAAATCCTGCGCAGCGCTCATAGTGGGTACCTTGGTTAAACAACGTAAGAGAGCGACATCTTACCAGAGCCACTCCTGAAGCCCCATCCTCTCGGCCGTGAAAGCAGCGCAAAGTCGTACTTTTATATTCTCAAATAGAATATAAAACATAATTGTAATTCCACAATCACAGGTTTAACCTTAGCGGCATTGCGACAAAGTCGCCCCCAAATGCTAGGAGTCTACAATGACGCTATCTACTTTTTTCCGTGCTAGCCTACGTCGAAATTTGCTGGCGATTGCCGTGGGTACGGCGGTTGCTGGAACGGCTGCTTCCGGTTCGGTCATGGCGCAAGAGCGTGAACTGCTCAACTCTTCGTATGACATTGCGCGTGAGCTGTTCTCCGCGATCAACCCTGAATTCCAAGCGTGGTGGCAAGAAGAGCACGGCGAAGAGATTGATATTAGCCAGTCACACGGCGGCTCTTCCGCACAAGCCCGCGCTATCATGCAGGGCCTTCGTGCCGATGTGGTGACCTTTAATCAGGTGACTGACGTTCAGGTGCTAGCAGATGCCGGCCTAGTGGCCGAAGACTGGCAGGAAGCGTTCGACAACAACGCGTCTCCCTATTATTCCACCACCGCATTTTTAGTACGTAAAGATAACCCCAAAGGCATTGAGAGCTGGGATGATCTTGTCAAAGAAGACGTGCGCATGGTGTTTCCCAATCCGAAAACCTCTGGTAACGGCCGCTATACCTACCTAGCCGCCTGGGGCTTTGCGGAAAACGAATTCGATGGCGACGAGGAACAAATTCACGACTTTATGCGCACTTTCCTGCGCAACGTTGCGGTATTTGATACCGGAGGCCGTGGTGCTACCACCAGCTTTATTGAGCGCGGCATTGGCGATGTATTGATCAGCTTTGAGTCGGAAGTTAACAATATTCGCAGTGAGTATGGCAGCGACGACTATGAAGTCATTGTGCCTCCGGTCAGTGTACTGGCTGAATTCCCGGTAGCGGTCGTTGGCCCCAACGCTGAGCGCAACGGTAACAGTGACCTTGCGCAAAGCTACCTTGAGTATCTGTATAGCGAAGATGCTCAACGCCAGTTGGCAGGCTTTAACTACCGTGTCCACAACGAGACTGTGGTGGCAGAGTTTGCCGACCAATTCCCCGACACAGACCTGTTTGAGGTAGAAGATGTGTTCGGCAGCTGGGAAGAAGCCATGGAAAACCACTTCGCCGGTGGCGCACTACTTGATCAACTGCAGCGTCGTTAACGGAGCCTCATGAGCCAACTTGCACTATGGCGGTCCGGCAGCGCACGCGTGCTGCCGGGCTTTGGCCTGTCTATGGGCATCAGCGTTTTGTTTATTTCGCTGGTACTATTACTGCCAATTACTGGCCTGTTCGGCCAGCTGGCAGGGCTTAGCCTTGCCGAGTACTGGGCCATCATCACGGAAGGCCGAGTGGTCGCAAGCTACATGGTGACCATTGGAGCCGCCGCGGTGGCAGCCCTCGTGAATGCCGTGTTTGGACTGCTGCTTGCCTGGGTGCTG
>SKHS01000250.1 GCA_007116835.1 Halomonas sp. | reverse complement strand
TCGGCACGCCCTGCGGGCGAAACGCCAACATACGTAACAGGGTCATTTCCAGGGCGCTGCGCAGATCAGGTGCATGCACCATGTCACCGCGCCCTTGAATACCAATCTGATAGTAAAGCTGAATATCCTCAGCCGTAAAACGACTCGCCAGCTGCTGAATTAGCGCGCGATCACCATGGCTGTTATCCACGGCATCGGGCACCATCTGTGCCACGGCTAAGCGATGTAAAATCGCGGTCAACTCATCCAACACAGCGGCAAAATCAGGCCCCTGCTCAGAGAGCTCTGCGACTTCAGCCAACAAGCGCTGGACATCTACCTCCGCCAGCGCCTCTGCCAGCGCAAGTACGTGGCGATGATCCAACGTGCCCAGCATGGCTGCCACATCTGCATGGCGTACCGCCCCTTGACCAAACGCAATGGCTTGGTCAGTTAGACTCATCGCATCGCGCATCGAGCCTTCTGCGGCCTTACCTAGCAGCCACAACGCGCTTTCATCATACTCAACGCCTTCTTCGCCCAGCACATAGGTCAAGTGCTCCACCACCCGCTCAGGAGGCATATGCTTAAGCGTGAACTGCAGGCAGCGTGACAGCACGGTCGCAGGCAGCTTCTGCGGATCTGTGGTCGCGAGCAAAAATTTCACGTGGGGCGGAGGCTCTTCCAACGTTTTTAACAGCGCGTTAAAACTGCTGGTCGACAGCATGTGTACCTCATCAATCAGGTACACCTTATAGCGACCTTGGGTTGGCGCGTACTGTACATTGTCGAGCAGCTCACGGGTGTCTTCAACTTTTGTCCGCGAGGCCGCGTCAACTTCAATCAAGTCAACAAATCGACCTTCGTCAATTGCTTGACAGCTATCGCACTGACCACAAGGAGTCGAGGTAATGCCTTCATCACCACGACCATTGGCAGTGCAGTTAAGACATTTCGCTAGGATACGCGCAAGGGTCGTTTTACCCACGCCGCGGGTACCGGTAAATAGGTAGGCATGATGCAGCCTGCCTTGGTCAAGCGCATTGACTAAGGCGCGTTGAACATGGGCCTGGCCCACGAGCTCGTGGAATGTACGCGGCCGCCATTTGCGGGCCAGAACCTGATAGCTCATTGAGCACTACTTCCTTTGGCGGGCTTAACTATGGATGCGAAACGAAGCACCATTCTAGCGGCTGCGCTGCAGCCCGCCAACCGCCCAGCCAATAGAGCGGCTGAGCGGTGTGGGGCAATAAGCGTTCGTTAAGCGTTGTCGCCACTCTCTGCAGCGCCAGCACGCTGAGCAGCTTCTTTGACCAGTTTTTCAAGCTCACCGCTTTGATGCATCTCGATAACGATATCGCAGCCACCCACCAGCTCACCTTCTACCCACAGCTGCGGGAAAGTAGGCCAGTTAGCAATTTTTGGCAGCTCAGCGCGAACGTCTGGATTATCCAGCACGTTAACAAAGGCAAAGCGCTCGCCGCAGGCCATTAGCGCCTGGACTGTTTGCGCAGAGAAACCGCACTGCGGCAATTGCGGCGTGCCTTTCATGTAAATAAGAATGGGATTTTCGCTAATTTGGCGCTGAATATTTTCGGCAGTCGTGCTCATGTTGTGCTCCTAAAAACAAGTGATGTGATCTCGCCAGTTTACGCAATTCGTTAACTAGCTTTAACCCTACAGCCGAAGATTACCGCTTATTATTGCGATTGCTACGCAAGCTAATACTTGAGCAAACTACTCGGCCTTACCGTGTGGGACGACATTCTACGCATGCCGAGCGCGTTGCGCATCCCCTGCCGCATCGCTAGGATAGTGTTTTTGCGCGGAGAGATACCATCATGGCGACACGCCATTTCTTAACCTTGCTGGATTTAACCCCAGACGAGCTGGCGTACCTGATTCAGCGTGCGATTAAGATCAAAACCGAGCTAAAGGCTAACGGCCCTGTTTACACGCCGCTGCCTAATCGCACGCTGGCGATGATTTTTGAAAAATCATCCACCCGCACACGGGTATCGTTTGAAACTGGCATGGCACAGTTCGGCGGTCACGCGCTCTTTCTCTCCCCCCGCGACACACAGCTAGGACGCGGCGAACCGATTGAAGATACCGCCCGTGTGCTGTCCGAGATGGTCGATGCGGTGATGATCCGCACTTTCTCACATGCTGGCTTGGAAACTTATGCTAGCGCCAGCAGTGTGCCCGTGATTAACGCTTTGAGTGACGACTATCACCCCTGCCAACTGCTGGCAGACGTGATGACCTGGACCGAACTGCGCGGCCACGTAGAAGGACGCACCGCCGTTTGGGTAGGTGATGGTAATAACATGTGCCACTCCTGGATCAATGCCGCTCGCCAATTTGGTTTTCAGCTGCGCGTTTGCTGCCCGAAAGGTTACGAACCTCGCGCTGACATCATGGCAGCTGCTGGCGACTGCGTCACTTTACTTCACAACCCTCTGGAAGCCGTGCAGGGTGCTGATCTAGTGACCACCGATGTATGGGCATCCATGGGCCAAGAAGAAGAACAGGCCAAACGCGAAGCTGACTTCGCAGGCTTCCAGGTTACCGAAGCGATGCTTGACAGCGCACAACCTGATGTACTGTTCCTACACTGCCTTCCTGCCCACCGAGGTGAAGAGATTAGCACCACCTTGCTGGACGATCCGCGCGCGGTCGTATGGCAAGAGGCAGGCAACCGTCTGCACGCCCAGAAAGCTTTAATTGAATTTTTACTGCTTGGCCAAATCACTGACGACAAGATCGCCAACCAATAATACCGAAGAGGTTAAGTTTTCAAGTAACGCATGATAGGCCAAAACAAAAGCGCCCCGTTACAAGTAACGGGGCGCTTTTTGAATTCTGTCTGAACTAGAGTTTATCTCTCTAAAATAACTCTAATCTAAAATAAATGGTGGAGCCTAGCGGGATCGAACCGCTGACCTCAACACTGCCAGTGTTGCGCTCTCCCAGCTGAGCTAAGGCCCCACAAACTGCCTTTCAGGCAGCGCCGAAATACTACGCCAGCCATTTGCTTTGCGTCAAGTTAATGATGAACAACTATCAACTAAATTCTCCTTTCACAACAGCTGTGGCACTCTATAGCGAGCAATCTCAGCAACAAGATAGCTAGCAACGTGGCTTCGCCCACTATCTCTCGATGACCACCTGCAGGAGCCTGCGCCTTGATCAAAGTTTTAATCGCCGATGATCATCACTTGGTGA
>SKHS01000036.1 GCA_007116835.1 Halomonas sp. | reverse complement strand
GTGTATGCGCTTTCACAGCGTGGCGCAACCTCTGAAACGGCGCAGTGGCTTGCTGATAGCGAAAATCGCTCCGACTTGATTGGCGGGGTGGATGGTAGCCTTTCCTTACGTGACAAAGACCAGGTGCTGCGTGGCGTGCTATTGGATCTGACCATGACTGCAACGTTAAACGACTCGCTCTCGATTGGTGGTCAGGTGTTAGAGAAGTTGGGGCGCGTTAATCGGCTTCATAAGTCTCGCGTAGAGCAGGCTGGTTTTATGGTACTGAAGTCGCCGGACATCCCATCGCTGCTAATTGAAGTCGGCTTTATTTCGAACCCCGAGGAGGAGCGTCGGCTGCGTGATCCCAGTCATCAGCGCGGGCTTGCTAGCGCTATTTTTAGTGGCTTGCGTGACCACTTTGAAAGCAACCCGCCGCCTGCCAGCCTGTTGGCCTGGGAGCGTGATAATCAACGTCGCCCATCGGGTAACGAGTATCGCATTCAATCAGGGGATACGCTGTCGGCCATTGCCATACGCCATGGCGTGCCGGTGAACCAGTTGAAGCAGGCGAACGATCTAAATGGGGATGTTATTCGCGTTGGCCAAGTATTACGTATCCCACGTTCATGATCACTAGTACCTGAGGTGACGGTTGTCTGAATTAATTGCTGCGCAACGTATCCATGTGCTCGACCCCCGTTTGGCTAACCAAATTGCCGCGGGAGAGGTCGTTGAGCGCCCATCGTCGGTAACCAAAGAGCTAATTGAAAACGCAATTGACGCGGGTAGTCAGCGCATTGAAGTGGAGATTGAGCAAGGCGGCGCGCGGCTGATAAAAGTGCGTGATGATGGCATTGGTATCAGCGAGCACGACCTACCTTTGGCGCTTGCTCGTCATGCAACCAGCAAAATCAATAGCCTTGAAGATCTAGAGGGCGTTAGCTCGCTAGGCTTTCGCGGTGAGGCGCTAGCCTCAATTAGCTCGGTCTCGCGGTTGGAGCTAATCTCTAATGCTGAAGAAGACCCCCGTCAAGGTTGGCGAGTAGTGGCAGAAGGGCGGGGCATGGAGGCGCGAGTAACGCCTGCACCTCACCCACGAGGTACCAGCGTTTCAGTGCGGGATCTGTTTTTTAACACGCCTGCACGACGCAAATTTTTACGTACCGAAAAAACCGAATTTGCCCATGTTGAAGAGGCTTTTCGTCGCCAGGCGTTATCTCGTTACGATGTAGCCTGGGTGCTGCGTCATAACCAGAAGGTGATTCACCAGCTCCCGCCGGGTACGACACCCGCTGCCCGCGAGCGGCGCATTGCTTCTCTATTAGGTAAAAGTTTTATTGAGCATGCCCGTTACATTGAGCGAGAAGCGGGTGGGTTACGTATGAGTGGTTGGGTCGGCTTGCCCACTCACTCACGCTCACAGGCGGATCAGCAATACTTCTTTGTGAATGGCCGTGTGGTGCGCGATCGTTTAGTCGCCCATGCGGTGCGTCAAGCCTATCGCGATGTGTTGTATAACGGGCGTCACCCAGTGTTTGTGCTTTATCTGGAACTTGATCCTGATGTCGTCGACGTCAACGTGCATCCAACCAAGCATGAAGTGCGCTTTCGCGATGGCCGCATGGTGCACGATTTTCTTTACTCCAGTTTGCACCACTGCCTGGCAGCTTCAAAGCCTGGGGATGAGGGGCAAGATGGGAGTCAGTCTCCGCCTAGTGAGCCAATTGCCGAACCAACAGGTGAGGTGAGTGCGCCTGCGGTGGAGGGGCAATCACCGGCACCGCGTTGGCAGCAACAGGGGATGGCTCTTGCTGAGAGTTCTGAGCGTCATCCAGGCGCTGAGCGGGTGCGTCGCTTTATGCAAGGCTACCAAGCGCTGCATCCGGATCACGAGGAGACGCTATTAACACCGCAGCCGAGTGCGCCTAGCCTCACTACCTCCAGCGCCACCGAAGTGCGCGAGGTGCCCATGGCAATGCCGGCGCACGATGCGACCGCCGCGCCTCCGCTTGGTTACGCGCTGGGCCAGCTGCACGGTATTTATATTTTGTCTCAAAACGCCCAAGGACTAGTGCTGGTGGATATGCACGCTGCCCACGAACGAATAGTTTACGAGCGTATGAAGCAGCAGTTAGCCGCAGCTCAGGGCATCGATGTCCAGCCGCTGCTGGTGCCCGTGTCGTTGGCCGCCAGCCGCGTCGAAGTGGCAACGGTGGAAAGCGAGCGCGCTGCTATTTCTCAGCTTGGTATTGAGCTTGATGTGGCAGGCCCGGAAACGCTGCTGGTTCGCCAACTGCCAGCCTTGCTAGCCCAAGCGGATCCGGAAAAGTTAGTGCGTGAGATGCTTGAAGAGCTGGCGCGTTTTGGTCGCACGCAGCAGGTAGAGGCGCGCATTCATGAGCTACTCTCCACGATGGCATGCCATGGCAGCGTTCGTGCTAATCGGCGCTTAACCCTTGATGAAATGAACGGGCTATTGCGAGATATGGAGCGTACCGAACGAAGTGACCAGTGTAACCATGGCCGCCCCACCTGGACGCAGATGAGTATGAAAGCGCTAGACCGCTTATTCTTACGCGGGCAGTAGCTGCTCGGCCGTTAACGACAACGACACGATTGGAGTACAGCAAACTGATGGCTGATACGCGCCCCTGGGCGATTTTTTTAATGGGGCCTACGGCGGCCGGTAAAACCGATGCAGCCATTGCGCTACATGAGCAGCTAGGGCATGAGCTGATCAGTGTGGATTCTGCCATGGTATATCGGGGAATGGATATTGGTAGCGCCAAACCGAGCGATGCTGAGCTGGCACGCGCACCGCACCGCTTAATTGATATTCGCGATCCTTGCGAGCCATATTCGGCGGCTGACTTTCGCGAAGATGCGCTACATGAGATGCGGCAAATCAGCGCGGCGGGTAAGGTGCCTTTACTGGTTGGCGGTACTATGCTGTATTACAAGCGCCTTGTTGAAGGGGTTGCTAATTTGCCTGCGGCGGATGCATCAATTCGTCAACGCTTGGAAATCATGAAGCGAGAAGACGGCGTGGGAGCACTGCACCGAGCGCTGGAAAAAGTTGATGCTGTCTCGGCGCAGCGGATTCACCCCAACGACCCGCAGCGGCTAATGCGTGCCTTAGAGGTCTATTACGCAAGCGGCAGGCCTATGAGCGAGCTGTGGGCAGAGCAGCAGCCTGAAACCTTTCCGTGGCGAGTGATGTCGATAGC
>SKHS01000067.1 GCA_007116835.1 Halomonas sp. | reverse complement strand
CACAAAATGACAAACAGCACGACACCTTCAAGCAACGCTTCATACAACGCCGAAGGGTGACGTGGCTCTGGCCCCATTCCAGGAAACGGCATGCCCCACGGCACTGACGTTACCCGCCCGGGCAGTTCATGGTTGATAAAGTTACCAATACGCCCTGCCCCTAAACCAATGGGCACTAATGGCGCGATAAAGTCTGTCAGGGTAAAAAATGCCAGCTTCTTGCGGCGGGCAAACAGCCATGCGGCTAGCAGTACGCCGAGCAAGCCACCGTGAAAGCTCATGCCGCCATCCCACACGCGGAATATCCACAGGGGGTCTGAAGCCCACTGCCCTAAGCCGTAAAATAGTGCATAACCAAAACGTCCGCCCGCCACCACACCAATGGCACAATAGAACACCAAATCGCCAATATCGTCTTTTGTCAGCCCCAGGCGTGGCGCTCGCTTACAACCCAGCCACCAGGCTGCAACAAATCCCACCACATACATCAAGCCGTACCAATGCACCTGTACCGGACCAAGTGAGATCGCCACAGGGTCTATCGTTGGATAATTAATCATTAAGGGTCTCTATATCTCTAGACGAATAGAAAGAAAGCGGCAGCTTGGCAGCGTAAAATTACGTCAATATGAAGCGTAAGCCCACAATAGCCAACAGCGTTGCAAACGAGTAACGCAGTATATGCGCGGGTAGTATATGCGCCAGCCGCACGCCCAGGCGCGCAAATGGCACGCTGGTCAGCACAATACCGATGAAGGCTGGCCACATCACAAAGCCCGTTGCCCAGGGCGGCAGCAGTGGGTTGCCCCACCCGACCACAATGAACGTTATCGCGCCCACCGCCGCTATTGGTAAGCCGCAGGCGGCAGAGGTTCCCACTGCTTTGGTCATGGAAGCACCACACCTGGAAAGCCAAGGCACCGTCATGGCACCACCACCGATACCAAACAGCGCCGAGATAGCACCCACGATGCCCCCTGCGATGGTCATGGCAATCGTACCTGGCGCAAGGCTTCCCGGCTTAGGTGTTAGGCCAAACACCATTTTAGTCGCCAAAAGCAGCACAAAAATACCAAATAGCGTGCCTAACACGGTGCCGGACAGGTTGTCGGCAATCAGACCGCCACCAATAGCGCCCAACATTAACCCAGGTAACAGCGCCATAAACCAAGGACGATGGATACTGCCTTTGCGGAAGTGTCCCAGCGCTGAAGAGGCACCCGTTACCACTATCGTGGCAAGCGATGTGCCCACCGCGAGATGCATGATGATGTCAGGGGCAACGCCTTGTAAGCCGAAGGCGAACACCAGCACTGGAACGATAATTAAACCGCCCCCCACCCCAAATAACCCTGCCATTGTCCCTGCCGCCGCGCCTAACGCTAAATACCCTGCCAAGATGCTTAGTGCCGTCATTTACTGTGCACCTCGCTTTTCGCTTGCGGCACCCACTTGGTAATCATATTGACCAATGTTTCAGGACTGTAGGGCTTAGGCAGCATGTCATTCATACCTGCCGCCTGGTAAATATCGTGTCCACTACTATCGACATTGGCGGTTAGGGCAATTAACACGCTGCGCGCTTTGCCACTAAGGCGCTCGTAGGCGCGCCAACGCCGTGCGGTTTCAAGACCATCTAAGGTTGGCATAAAAATATCCATGAACACGAGATCATAAAAAGAGGATTGCTGACGCGCTAGGGCCTGCTCGCCACTGCTAACGCCTTCCACACGAAGACCTTGGGTTTCTAACATTTGACGGGCCAGCATTAAGTTCACAGGGCCATCGTCGACCACCAGAATACGCAGTTGACATTGAGCCGTCGGCAGCGTGTATTCGTACGCGTCGGTTTCACTGGCATCTTGTTGCACTAAATTAGCCAGTAGCGCTTGTATATCCGCCAGCCGTTCACGAACGTGCGTGATAGTTTGCTGAGAGATCGACGCATTGTCGGAAGCCAACATCTCGCCCAAGTCATCAAACAGCGTGTCGGCTTCGCGCTGCAGTACCGTTAAATAACCTGACTTTAACCGTGACTCCTCTCGCGCTCGGTCACGTCCTGCCATTAGCTTTTGTAGCTGTTGCTGCTGGTACTGAAGGTCATCAATCAAGGCTTGGTCTGGCTTGGAAGGCTCGGCTGGCATCTGCACGCGCCGCGCTTCTTCCTCAATGCTTATTAGCTCTGCCAAACGCTGATTGACGCTGGCTAAACGCGTTAACGGTAGTGCGTTACTATTTTCCGATGGAGTGCCCCCTGAGTACATGTGCGGCTCGAAGCCTGCCTGTTCGAGACGTGCCTGTTCGAGACGTGCCTTGCCTAAGCTCGCTGACTCTAAACGCACCGCATGACGCTCCAGCTCAGCAAGCTCTTGCATGAAGAGGGTATCTTTTTGCTTCGCGCGGCTTTTCACTAGGGTGAGAAACACCCCCACGTTTAAACAGCTGCCTAATAGCAATGCCAGCATCAGCCAAAGCGTGGTACTCCATGACGCTTGGCTGGGAGACAACCCCCAAATCACCATACCAACCAGCACGCACAGCAGTATCAGCGCTACCTGCACCAGTAACAAAGGCCATAGAATGGGCCAAACAATGGCATTCCAGAAGTGTTCTCGCCGATAGCGTTGCATAGAGTGCGCCTTCCAAGGTGGCTATGGTTAGTGCATTTCGCCTCGATACGTAGGCAGCCATGGTATGGCTGTGCATGATTATATTAAAGTAAAGTGTACGTCTACGCGGCCATGCTGTCATGCCGCACCGGCAGATGCCGACACATTGCCTTTCGGGCACGAAGCGACTACCAGCGAGTTTTTTATGTGTTTGATCACCTTTTCTTGGTCTCCTGGCGCTGAGATACCGCTACGCTTGGCAGGCAACCGCGATGAATTCCATCAGCGGCCCACCGCACCGCTTGGCCGCTGGCAGCACTCGCCCAGCATAGTAGGGGCCAGCATAGTAGGGGGACGTGACTTGGAGGCCGGTGGCACATGGTTAGCTGCCAACACGCAAGGTGTTGTGGCAGCGCTGACCAATGTGCGCGACCCTAGCTTAGCAACACCGGCTAATGCGCCCAGCCGTGGGGAGCTTGTAACCTGCGCCTTACAAAGCAGCAATGTAGCGTCCTGGCTTGAGGAGCTTGCCCACACAACTGCCGCGCACTATGAACTGACCCCATAAACTTGGACAGTGAACAACTAAGCGGCCAAGGCCTGATTCCGGT
>SKHS01000108.1 GCA_007116835.1 Halomonas sp. | reverse complement strand
TTTGCGGCGGGTGGGTGTCTGCGGCTGCGGTAGGCTCAGTAGGACTTGAGAAACGAGAGAGTGGCCACAGTGTGCTCACAACCGCTAGGCCAACCAGCCAAAACGTCCAGTGGAACTGCCCTGTTAGCGAAAGCACCGCTACTAATAGCAGCGGGGTCAGCATATTGCCCAAGCTAAAGCAGAAGTGCAGGGCACTCACGTTAGGCCCCGCCGCGTCACGGTGTAACCAAAGCAGCAGCGTATTACCACCTGCATTAAGCGAGACTTCGGCAAATCCAAGTAACATAAAAACGCCAATTAACAGCAACAGCAGCGGGCTTAGCGGCGCAACGGCTAAGCCAAGTGCTGCCAATATGCCCATGCCTATTAACACGTGATGGCCATTGAAGCGGTCCATTAAAAGCCCTGTCACGAAGGCACCGCTCATGTTTCCCACTGCACGAGCGGTAAAAAGAATGGCAATTTGGCGCATGGATGAACCGCTCACCTGGGCTAAGTGAGGAAGGGCCGGGCCTAGCAAGCCTCCGGTCATGCCAATGGCAACAAACAGCCCAAAATACGTCCAGGTGAGACGACGATGGTAGGCCGAGGGAAAATGAAGCATACCTTTCCTTGGTGGTGAACGAGGTCAGTGAGCAGTGAATACTGGCGAAAGTTGATTCACTTGCATGTGGTTTTAGCGTGACTGTGGCATCCTCGCAGGCGACCAACGACTTGCCAACAACCTGGGAGCCACTTTTATGACGATAATGATCATTGGCCTGCTGATTTTTCTGGGCAGCCACTCTGTAAGAATTTTTGCTGAGAACTGGCGTCAGCAGCAAATAGCCAAGCACGGCGAAAGTACCTGGAAGCTGACGTACGCCGCAGTATCAGTGATTGGTTTGGCGATCGCAATTTATGGCTTTGGTCAGATGCGTTTAAACCCAACCTATCTCTGGTTTCCGCCCATGGGGTTACGCCATGCGGTAGCATTGCTGATGATACCTGCGTTTATTATGTTGGTGGCGGCTTATGTGCCGCGCAACGCCATCAAGGCGAAGCTGGGTCACCCGATGATGCTAGCCGTCAAAATCTGGGCATTCTCTCACCTGCTGGCTAATGGCAGGCTGGGCGATATTATCTTTTTCAGCGCGTTTTTAGTGTGGGCAATTCTGGCCTTTAAAGCGGCTAAACAACGTGATCGCAACGCCCCGCCTGCTGCCATTGCGACATCCATGCCAGCTACAATAGCGACCGTGGTGATTGGCCTGGTGGCCTATGTTGTTTTCGCACTTTATTTACACACGCTGGTGATTGGTGTGCCTGCATTTGGTTGAAATTGTTAATAAATATTAGCGGCGCTAACGGTTAATTGCCGTTGACGCCGCTTTTTTTTATTTCTTGAGTGCCAATGAAAGTTTGTTATTGTCAGGTAGGTTCACCGGCGTTTTTCAAAGGAGCCGATTTATGAGCACTGCCCCTCACGTACCCAACACGATGACTGCCATGGTGTTAACAGGCCATGGCGATATAGACAAGTTGCAGTATCGCCAAGACATCACAACCCCTCACCCCACGCCAGGGCAAGTGCTAGTACAAGTAACGGCAACGGCTAAAAACAATACCGATCGCAAAGCGCGTGAGGGTCTTTATCCCACTAAAGGGAAAGAGGAGGTCACATCGTTTGCGATGGGGGGCTCACCCACGCTGACGTTTCCCCGCATTCAAGGGGCTGATATCGCGGGCCGCGTGGTAGCCGTAGGTAATGGGGTGGATGCCTCACGTATTGGTGAGCGAGGGCTGCTTGACTTTAATATCTATGCCGATGAGCGCCGCGATATCAATTTGACGCCCGACTACTACGGCCATGGAGCAGATGGCGGCTACGCCGAGTACGTAGCAGTGCCTGCTGATCAGTTTCACCATGTTCCCAACCCTGAACTGCAGGATGCAGAGCTCGCTGCGATGGGGATGTGCTCGTATCAGACGGCTTATCACATGATGACCTCTGCCAACGTAAGCGCGGGCGAACGTGTGCTGGTCACCGGTGCCAGTGGTGGCGTGGGCACGGCCTTGATTCAACTGTGCCGAATTTTGGGAGCCATCCCTTATGCCGTTAGCCAGTTGGACAAGGCGGATGCGCTTCTGGCGCTGGGTGCCGAGGCAGTGATTGACCGTGGTGATTTAGCCACGTTTGTTGAGCGTGTGTTGGCCGAAACCAGCGGCAAGCCAATTGATGCCGTGATGGACTTAGTCGGTGGCCAGATGACCGATCTGTTTATCGACACCATGATTGTCGATATGCAGCAGCGCCGCAGCTATCCGCGGCTTTCCATTGCAGGCGCAAGCGGCGGTAATATCAGCGAAGTCATGTGGACGCGCATCTATCTGTACCAGGTGCAAATCTTTGGGGTCTCCCACGGTACCCGTGAAGAGGCTGAGCAGCTGATCGAATGGATTCGGAGTGGCGCGTTAAAGCCGGTATTGCACGCGGCCTTTAAGCTTTCCGATTTGCATAATGCTGAGCGCTACTTTGTGAACCGTAACAGTAACTACTTGGGCAAAATCGTTATTGTGCCGGATGCTCAGTGGGAAGCCCACGGTGCTCCGTTTGCCCTTACCACTTCCTAGGAGCAGCCCAATGAAGCATTTGCACACGATTCAGTTGATGGATACCCATGCCGGTGGCGATGTCAGTCGTATTGTAACGGGCGGTATCGGCCCGCTGCCTGGTGCAACGGTGCGCCAACAAATGGAGTATCTGCGTGACAATGCCGATGGCCTGAGAAAGTTACTGCTTGAAGAGCCTTATGGTATTCCTGAGATGTCGGTAGACCTACTGGTGCCCGCCACGCATCCTGACGCTGTGGCGGGCTACATCATTATGGAAGTGATGGGATACCCAATTTACTCTGGCTCAAACACGCTGTGTACGGCCACCGCGGTGTTGGAAAACGGTCTTGTTCCCAAGCAAGAAGGGGTTCAACGTTTCAATCTGGAAGCGCCCGCTGGCTTGGTCAAAATTGAAGCGAGCATATCCAATGGGGTGGTGGAGTCGGTCACCTGCGAAGGCTTACCAAGCTATATCGATACATACCGCGAGACTATTCAAGTGCCTGAAATTGGCACAGTGACTTACTCAGTGGCCTATAGCGGTGGCTTTTACGCGCTCGTGGATGCGCAAGAGTTGGGCTTTCGGTTGGTTCGCGATGAAGAGTCAGCGTTAGCTGCCTGCGCCTATAAAATTGTT
>SKHS01000280.1 GCA_007116835.1 Halomonas sp. | reverse complement strand
TGTCGCACATCTCGATTAAACGATCAGGCGCGCCTTTGACAATCACACGCTGGTCGTCATCTTGTGAATGCAGCGTCGCCATGTATTTGTAATCAGACTCAAAAGGAATCGCATCCACGCGCGGAAACTGACTGCGTATATCGGCTGTCGCCAGCCCTGCCTTCTCTCCCGCAACCACCAAGGCACCTTCAGTCGGGTCACCGTAAATCTGATAACGTCCTGATTCTTGATGAAGTTCTGTGTCATTACACAACATGCCTGCGCGCAAAAAGTCGCTTAAGCTAGGAGCGTTAGCAAGATCGACGCTGTCAGCCTCTTTTTCACCATCCGGCTGAACACGGTAAAAGCTTCCCTTTGGCTCAAAGCCAATACCATCAATTTGAAACTGCTCATCACCTAACCAAATGGCCTGAGCAGTCATTTCGTTGCGCGTCAATGTGCCGGTTTTATCGGAAAAAATGGTCGAAATAGACCCCAGTGTTTCCACCGCAGGAAGCCGACGAATAATAGCATTACGTTTGGCCATGTTTTGCACGCCTAGCGCAAGACCAATCGTGACAATGGCAGGTAGTCCTTCTGGAATGGCCGCCACCGCCAACCCAACGGCTGCCATAAACATATCCGCAGCGGGCTGGTTATGAATTAATGTGCCAAGCAAGGCAGTAATAGCCGCCGCGCCTAAGATAAAGACCGCAAGCACCCTGCCTGCTCGATCAAGTTGTTGGAGCAGCGGCGTTTTGATTTTTTCAACGCCACGCAGCAGCTCTGAAATTTTGCCAATTTCAGTGAAACGCCCCGTTTCTACAACCAACCCACGTGCATTACCTTGCACTACGATCGTACTGGCAAACGCCATGCTTGTACGGTCGGCAAGGTCAGCGTCAGCAGCAACAGGGTCAACATGCTTTTCGACGGGCACCGACTCCCCTGTTAAAGCAGCCTCTTCTGTACGAAAACGGCGCGCTTCAATTAACCGCACATCCGCAGGCACGCGGTCTCCACTTTCCACCAGGACGACATCCCCTGGCACTAACTCCTCCGCCGGAATAGTCGTGCGCTTACCATCGCGCAGCACGTTCGCCTGAGGAGACAGCATATTACGAATGCTATCCAGCGCCTGCTCCGCCTTTCCTTCCTGAATAAAGCCAATTAGCGCAATCACAGCTACAACGCCAACGATTGCCGCCGCATCAATCGCGTGGCCCAGTAGAAAACTGGCTACTGCTGCCACTAACAGTATGAGAATTAAAATATTATTGAGCTGATCCAGTAGACGTCGATACCAAGGACGCCCCTGAGCCTGCTGAAGTCGATTTGGCCCATAGTGCTGTAAACGCGTTTGCGCCTCCGTACTCGACAGGCCATCCGCTGAAGTAGCTTGCCACTCCAGCGCTTGATCAGCTGAAGCGCTATGCCAGTCATGTGATGGCCTAGAAGGTGATTGAGGGTTTTCCATCCATAAGCTCCCTTGATAAGTTTGCTAACAGCTTACCGTATCGTGCTGCACTGCAGTTAAACAGTATGCAACAAAATATCAAGGATATGACGCAGCACAAAAAAACGGCCACATTAGCAATTAACTAATGTGGCCGTTTCCTATGTTTGGTCGGAGTGACAGGATTCGAACCTGCGACCTTTGCAACCCCATTGCAACGCGCTACCAAGCTGCGCCACACTCCGATGCCCTGTACAACAACGGCTGCTTGCTTATGCCGTTTGCCTCAAGACGGTGCGTATACTAGCGCTTTCCTGACCAAATGAAAAGCTATTTTTGGGCTTTCTTTTCAATTGCTTGCCGCTTTCGCTTAGTCGATGCTTCTTAACAGCAAGGCCATTGCATCATATACCTTGGGTGCGGTTACAAGCAGTTGCTCTGGATAGAGGTCAGCAGGCACCCCTTCGGGCACTGCTGTTAAATGTCCCACGGTTGCCCCTGCTTCACGTGCAATGACCCACCCTGCAACGAAATCCCACGGGGAGACGCTTTCATAATAAGCATCTAAACGGCCGCAAGCCACATCACATAGATCAATCGCGGCGGCACCATTACGGCGAACATCCTGACAGTGGGTCAACACGGCTTCTAAACGAGGCAAGAGCTTTTTACGGGCAGTTTTATCATACGGAAAGCCCGTGGCCACCAGGGTACTTTCCAATGTATCCACTTCGCTTGGCTTGATTGACGTTTGATTACAAAAGGCTCCCATGCCTTGCGCTGCGCTAAACGTGTCACCTAAAAACGGGGCATGCACAACGCCAACTTTACCAACGCCGCTTTCCATCCAACCAATCGACACCGCCACATGGCGGAGCCCCTGGGCAAAATTGACCGTGCCGTCAATAGGGTCAACTACCCACAGTTGCTCGGCTGGGGTATTCAGCGCACGTTCTGGACTGAGCTCTTCACTTAATCGGGCTTCTCCGGGGAAGTGCTCTTCTAAACGCTGACTAATTAACGTGTCTACGGCAACGTCCACGTCAGTCACTAGTTCAACGCCTGCCTTCAGCCGTTGATTGAAGCCCTGATGCTCACGAGCACGAAGAATCATACTGCCCGCTTCTTCAGCAATGCGCACCGCTAGCGCCAGCCGCGCTTCAAGAGTATAAGCCGTCATTAACGCTCCTTGCTTGATCGTTTTGGATTGACTCAGCATAAGCGTTGCCCTATGGCATTGCCATGACAGTGAATCAATCAGCGCTAGCGAAGTGCATCGACTAACACGTCCACTACGATACGGGTGGCAGCTTCAATGAGCACGACATCTGCCCCAACACGCTCCCACTCATAGCCTGGATACCGGGGTAGTTGAGAAGCCAATGGGCCATCAAAACGTTTTGCAATACCAGGTGGTAGTGGTTTACCACGCTCTAAATTCCGCTGAATACCTGGGGGCAGCGCCTCGGCACGGGGTGCATCATACTGGCGCAGCAAACGCAGCAACTCGCCCTCGTTAATACGAGGAAGATCGATAACACGCTCATCGCGATGGCGGCGTTCATGGCGACCTACGTCATGCTCGCCACGCTGATGTTCAGCGTGCGAACTATTATCTCTGGCACCATGGGCTGGCGCATGAGCAGGCTGTGCCACTGCAACGGCCTGCCAACCAAGGATGTACGCTAGCAGGCAAACGCTAAGGGGGATCGATTTCATCATCGGCTCCTTTTGATCAGGAGCACTTAGTGTAGAGAGGAAATGCGCAGACAGTATGAATATTTGACACAAACGCTACT
>SKHS01000229.1 GCA_007116835.1 Halomonas sp. | reverse complement strand
GCCCTTATCAGTCGATAACGAAGGGCACGCACTAGCCACAAAGGGCACACCAAATCCCTACAAGGGCACACATCAGGGCACACATTAAAGCGGCTTCATGCGGAACATGATAGACAGTGATAGACAAAAAAGCCAGCGATGACGCTGGCTTGAAGGGGTTTTGTGGAATATGGCGGAACGTTCAGGAAGGGTGTTTATTTTCCAATGCAAAAGCTGCCGAAGATTTCGCCTAGCAGATCGTCAGCGCTAAATTCACCGGTGATTTCGCCTAATGCTTGTTGGGCATCACGCAGGTCTTCGGCGAGTAGCTCTCCAGCGCCATAGCCTTCTAGTTGGGCGCGTCCTGTTTCCAGTGCGACCATGGCGCGGTCAAGGGCATCCAAGTGGCGTCTTCGGGCAGAAAAGCGCCCTTCGGTAGTGGTAGAAAACCCCATAACCTCTTTTAGATGGGTTTTTAAATTATCCACACCGGCATTGGTTTTTGCTGACAGTCGGACGATGGGGGTGGGTGTGGATAACTCAATTCCAGCGAGTTCAGCGTTGGTGTCGATTTTATTACGTACCAGCGTTAGGCGCGTTTGATCAGGGAGTCTGGCAACAAACTCTGGCCAAATGGTCATGGGGTCGGTGGCATCAGTGGTGGAAGCATCTACCAAAAGTAGCACTCGGTCAGCTTTTTCGATCTCTTCCCAGGCGCGGGCAACACCTATTTTCTCTACTGCATCGGGTGTATCTCGCAGCCCCGCCGTATCAATAATGTGCAGTGGCATGCCATCAATGTGAATATATTCGCGCAGCACATCACGGGTGGTGCCAGCAATATCTGTCACAATGGCGGTGTCTTGCTCGGTCAGCGCGTTGAGCAGACTAGACTTGCCAGCATTGGGGCGACCTGCAATTACTACGCTCATTCCTTCGCGTAGCAGTGCCCCTTGGCCTGCGGCTTTGCGCACCGCCGTTAGCGCCTGCTGGACGCCTTCTAGGTGTGTGGCGACATGACCATCGGCTAGAAAGTCGATCTCCTCTTCAGGAAAGTCAATGGCGGCTTCTACGTAGACCCGTAGCTCTATCAGTCGCTCAACTAGCGCTGAAACGCGCTGGGAAAATTCGCCTTGCAGCGAGCGCACCGCGTTTTCAGCTGCCGAGCGTGAGGTCGCATCGATCAGGTCGGCAATCGCTTCGGCCTGAGCTAAATCGAGTTTCTCATTAAGGAAAGCGCGTTCTGAAAACTCGCCTGGCCGTGCTAGACGCGCGCCTAGCTGTAAGCAGCGCTCCAACAGCATATCCATAATGATAGGGCCGCCATGGCCTTGTAGTTCCAGTACATCTTCCCCAGTAAAGGAGTGCGGGCCGTTAAACAGTAGGGCAATTCCTTCATCAATACTGCCCTCAGCGCCGTTAAACGGGCCATAGTGGGCGTGACGAGGAGGAGGGCACTGCTCGAGTATCGCCGTGGCGATATCGCGGCAGGCAGGGCCGGAAACGCGAATAATGCCAACACCGCCACGACCTGGAGGCGTTGCCAAGGCGGCGATAGTATCTTGGGTATAAAGTCGTTCAGCCATGGCGGGCCTCATTTACGAATCTAAAAAGAGTGTGGCGTTGTTGGGCCTGAAACGCCAGACCCCCGCTTAAGCGGGGGTCTGGTGTGGTGAGGAGAATGCGCTACTTGGTTCGCATCCCTTTACCCACGCTAGGGTCATTCTCAATGTTGCGCGTAATTACATACTGCTGCGCGACCGAAATAATGTTGTTGACTACCCAGTAGATAACGAGACCTGCTGGGAACCAAAGAAAGAAGAAGGTGAAAATGATCGGCAGCATTTTCATGATCTTCGCCTGCATGGGGTCCGGCGGTGTTGGGTTCAGCAACTGCTGAACGTACATCGAGATACCCATCAGAATCGGCAAAATGAAGTAGGGATCTTTAACCGACAGATCCTGAATCCAGAACATGAACGGCGCGTGGCGCAGCTCAACCGACTCTAGCAGCATCCAGTAAAGCGCGATGAACACCGGCATCTGTACCAGAATAGGTAAACAGCCACCCAGAGGATTAATCTTCTCCTTCTGGTAGAACTTCATCATCTCTTGAGACATTTTCTGGCGGTCATCGCCATACATCTCTTTGAGACGCTGCATTTCCGGGCCAAGCTTACGCATGCGCGCCATTGACTTGTAAGCCTTGGCGGAAAGCGGGAAGAGCGCAAGTTTTACCAATACGGTTAGCAGTACAATCGACCAGCCCCAGTTGCCGACTACGTCATGGATTTTATCCAGTAACCAGAACAGCGGATTGGCGATAAACCATAACCAACCGTAATCAACGGTGAGGCGTAGGTTAGGCGCAACCTGCTCAAGGTAGTCTTGAACCTTAGGACCCATATAGAGGGTCGCGCCTAAAGACGCTTCACTGTTGGCGGCAATGCTTGTGGTGGGGCCTGCAAAAGCGGCGACGTTGCGATCACGTGAATCCGTCGTTGCGTAGTAAAGGTTTTGCTGATTTTGCGGGGGCGCCCAGGCAGATACAAAGTAGTGCTGGATAATTGCCACCCAGCCACCTTGGGCATCGCGGTTTTCAAAACGGCCACGCTGAATATCGTCAAAATCGATTTTATCGTAGCGCGTATCCGGCGTTGAGTAGGCAGCCCCCAGATAGGAGCTCATGCCCATGGCGACACCGCTGGATGGGTCCGGGCTGTTATCACGCGCTAGTTGGCCAATAAAGCGCGCACTAACAGGCGCATCCGTATTGTTCGCCAAGTAGTAGCTGACATCGACCGCATAGCTGCCGCGTTCAAACGTAAGCCGCTTAATAACGTCTACGCCATTGACCTCGGCCACCAAATCAACGCTTAACTGATCGTCATTGTCACCCAGACGGTATTCTGTACGCTCAGGTGTGAAGACAATGCGGCTAGCCTGACCATCTAGCTGAATGCCCGAGCGAGCAACATAGCTACGCGTCGCATTGTCCGACAGCAGCACGTAGTTGCGATCTGAATCGAGCGTCAACTTATGCTGTGGCAGCGCGGCGTACACAATATCCCCGCCATGCGGGTCAATGCGTAGGTCAAGGACATCCGTCGTAACCGCAATAAAATCGCGGCTTGCGGTATCGCTTTCGGACGCATCAGGAATACCTTCGCTGATGGCATTTTGTGGTGCTGATGTGCTGGGTACAGCGAAATCACCGTCGTTGTCGCTGACGGAGGCTCCATTGCTACGTTGGGTGATCTCAGGCGTCGAATCATAGGTTGTCTGCCCGTAATCCTGATTCCACTGTACAACCAATAAGTAGGCCAATACTGCCAGTGGAATCAGTAATAAAAGTCGTTTTACGTCCATGAGGGTTCTGCCCGATGGGTGGTGAACATGCTAATGGCGCAGTGTCATTTACTCGACCCAAGACACGCGAAAGCCTGCCAAACGGCAGGCCGAGGTCGAGCGGTGAGGTGTGTCGTCAAGCGTCACGTGTTACGCCATTAGGCGGAGAAGCGGCTACCGCCTTTGCGTCGTGCTGAAGTCGTTTCCACATGCCATGTAACTGGCGGAAAAGCGTTTCGTTATCGATATCCTGTACGCCGCGTTTAGCCAGTATCACGATATCCACAGAGGGTAGGTGATCTTGACGGTGGCGGACAGATTCACGAACGAGTCGCTTAATGCGGTTGCGATCAACAGCAAGCTTCACATTTTTTTTGCTGACCACCAGTCCAACGCGGGGGTGTCCGCGGGTAGTCAAACGCGCTAGCGCCATCATACCTTTGCCATGAACTTTCAGGTCGGCCTGTTCAAACACGTGACTATAGTCCCCGGCATTTAGCAAACGTAAGCACCGGGGAAAGCCTTGATGCAGCACACGCAATCCGAGATCAGGCGCTCAGACGCTTGCGGCCTTTGGCGCGGCGGCGTGCGATTACGGCACGGCCGTTTTTGGTTGCCATACGAGCACGGAAGCCATGCGCGCGCTTGCGCTTGAGAACGCTAGGTTGAAAAGTGCGTTTCATAACTCGTTATTCCCACGTGGTTTAGGACGGAAATTAAATTCCAAAAGACCCGGTCCAGTGAGGAACTAGCCGGGGAGTTTCAATTCAAGACCGGAAATTGTAGAGACTTCCGGCGCCAGGTGCAATTTTTCCTTGCATAAAAAGCGTAGAAAAGGCAATGCAGGAGGGCGGCTGACCTGCACTAAGCCAACCAACAATGTCATTACTATTACTAATTAAGTTACTTAAAACCAACTGTTATTAATAGTGGGGATACTAATTGTGGATAAGCTATTTTAAGTTATTAACATCAGTAGCTTGAAGCTATAAAAAATCTGTGAATAAGTGACGAATAAGCGTTAAATAAGCTGTTGATTAGGTGTGGTCAACAGACAATAACCCTGCTCAAAATAGAGTTGTCCTCAAGGTGTCAGCGATTTTTCCTTAGCCCTTAAGGCAAGTTGTCCACAGGGTGAAAAGAGCACTGAGAGCGTGTGGATAACCGTCTCGTTGGGCGCTACAATGGTCGGCCGTTTTCAACTGATGGTGAGATGAGTGTCACTCGCGCTTTGGCAACAGTGCCTGGACTACCTGCAGGACGAACTGAATTCACAGCAGTTCAATACCTGGATACGTCCGCTGCAGGCAGAAGAAGGAGAGACCAATGAGCTCCGCTTATTGGCGCCGAACCGCTTTGTGCGCGACTGGGTGAGTGACAAGTATGCAAAGCGTATTAGCGAGCTGATGCGTGAGCTTGCACCGTCTAAGCCTCCTAAAGTCAGCTTAACGGTGGGGAGTCGCCAAGCGGCTGCGCCCGCCCCGCAGCCAAGGGAGTTAGGGAATCCCATTTCAGCGACGCCGGCTCGACCGTCAGCGCCTGCGGTGCATACCTCCTCACGTCGCGATAATAGCGATGAGCGAGATATTGATAGGTTGCGTGATGATAATTCTTCAAACCGACGTGGCAACGAACGCCAAGTTCAAGTTGAAGGTAGCTTGAAGCACGGCAGTGGTCTTAACCCTAATTTTACTTTCGATACGTTTGTCGAGGGTAAATCGAACCAGCTTGCTCGGGCGGCATCCCGCCAGGTGTCTGAAAACCCCGGGGGAGCGTATAACCCACTGTTTTTATATGGTGGCGTCGGTTTGGGTAAAACCCACTTAATGCATGCGGTCGGTAACGCTCTAGCTGGGCGTCGTGAAAATGCTCGGGTGGTTTATCTTCACTCTGAGCGTTTTGTGGCTGACATGGTCAAAGCGCTGCAGTTAAACGCGATAAACGACTTCAAGCGGTTTTATCGCAGTGTTGACGCGCTACTGATTGATGATATCCAGTTTTTTGCTGGCAAAGAGCGCTCACAAGAAGAGTTTTTTCATACCTTTAATGCGCTGCTAGAAGGCGGTCAGCAGATGATCCTGACCTCTGATCGTTATCCTAAAGAGATCAGCGGCGTTGAAGAGCGCTTAAAGTCTCGTTTTGGCTGGGGTCTGACCGTTGCGATTGAGCCGCCCGAGCTGGAAACTCGCGTAGCCATTTTGATGAAAAAGGCTGATCAGGCGAAAGTGGACCTTCCTCACGATGCCGCATTTTTCATCGCCCAGAAAATTCGCTCTAACGTGCGTGAGCTGGAAGGGGCGCTTAAAAAGGTGATTGCTGACTCGCATTTTATGGGGAAAACCATTACCCAGGATTTTATTCGCGAGTCGCTTAAAGATCTATTGGCACTGCAGGATAAGCAGGTAGGGGTCGATAATATTCAGCGTACCGTTGCTGAATATTACAAGATTAAAGTCGCAGATTTGCTTTCAAAACGGCGCTCTCGCTCCGTTGCACGACCACGACAAGTAGCGATGGCGTTAGCCAAAGAGCTGACCAATCACAGCTTGCCGGAGATAGGTGACGCTTTTGGAGGGCGTGACCATACCACCGTGCTGCATGCCTGTCGTAAGGTAAAAGCGTTACAAGAAGAGAATGCGGACATCCGCGAGGATTACAAAAATCTTCTTCGCCTGCTAACTAGTTAACCCATTTTATCTGAGTCTGCTAGGCAGGCCCTTTATGATATAAACCGGAGTATCGATGAAATTTACCATTTCCCGAGAGGCGTTGCTTCGCCCGCTGACTCTGGTGGCAGGCGTAGTCGAACGGCGCCAAACGCTGCCTGTGCTCTCTAATGTACTGATCCAGGTAGAGGGCGATCAGGTTGCTTTAACGGGCACAGACCTAGAGGTTGAGCTGATTGGGCGCACGGTAGCAAGCCAAGTAGACCAAGAGGGTGCGGCGACCGTCCCGGCTCGTAAACTGATGGATATCTGTAAATCGCTACCGGATCAATCAGAAATTCAGCTGGGTGTGGAAGACGGGCGTGCGGTACTACGCAGTGGCCGATCTCGCTTTACGCTTTCGACGCTGCCGGTTGCTGAGTTCCCTAATATTGAAGATGCCGATGGCAGCCAGGAATTAAGCGTTCCTCGTGGTATTTTGAAGCACTTAATTGAGTCAACATCGTTTGCCATGGCGCAGCAGGATGTTCGTTACTACCTCAATGGTATGTTGCTCGAAATTCAAAGCAACTTGCTCCGCACGGTGGCGACCGACGGCCACCGCTTGGCGATGTGCTCACGGCCTATTGATGTGGTGGTTGATCAACCCCAGAAACTTATTGTGCCGCGTAAAGGTATTTTAGAACTCTCTCGCCTGTTAGATGACAGCGATGAGCCGGTCAGTCTGACCTTGGGGTCATCCCATGTTCGTGCCCATACAGGCGACTTTACGTTTACCTCTAAACTGATTGATGGCAAGTTTCCTGATTATGAGCGCGTTGTGCCGCGTAACGGTGATAAGGTGTTAATCGCTGAGCGCGCAGAGCTACGCCAAGTGTTATCTCGCACGGCGATTCTTTCTAATGAGAAATATCGTGGTGTACGGTTGTATCTTGAGGAGAACAACCTAAAGGTCATGGCCAATAACCCTGAGCAGGAAGAAGCCGAAGAGAATGTGGCCGTGGAATATAATGGCAGTGCGATGGAAGTCGGCTTTAACGTTGGCTATCTAGTAGATGTGCTGTCGGTATTGGACGAAGATCGCGTGCAAATGACGTTGGCGGACCCAAATAGCAGTGCATTGCTAGAAGAGCCTGGCGGCGGTGATGCGCTTTACGTTGTTATGCCGATGCGCCTATAACTGCTATTAATCACTAACGAGGGCGGCGCTTCTGATAGCAGGAGCGCCGTTTTCGCGTTTGGCACGGATGACAAGCTTGATGGTCTTACTCAGTGACAACAGCGGATGAGTGTAACGCGGCTCAACTTTCAGGGGTTGCGTAATCTAGCGCCGCTAGAGATGCACCCTTCACCACGTGTTAACGTGATTTACGGCATGAATGGCAGCGGTAAAACCAGCTTGCTGGAAGGCCTGCATATTCTAGGTATGGGGAGATCTTTTCGCACTCGGCAGCTAAAACACGCCATTCAAACAGAAGCGCCATATATGACGCTCTACGGCCGCTTGGCAGGTGACCCTGAGGTTTCCCTGGGGGTAAGGCGCATGCGGGCACAGCGAGAGCTTGAGCTGCGCTTACGAGGGGAAAAAGGTGTTCGCTTGGCAGCGTTAGTGGAAGCGATGCCGCTACAGCTGATTAACCCGGATGCCTTTCGTCTGCTGGAAGGGTCGCCTGCTGGACGTCGGGAGTTTCTAGATTGGGGAGTGTTTCACGTGAAACATCACTTTCTAGAAGCCTGGAAGCGGGTGCGCCGAGCAGTGAAACATCGGAATGCGCTTCTTAGGCGTGGTAGAATAGTACCAAGCGAAATGGCGGTATGGGAGCAAGAGTTAGCGCTATGGGGCGAACAAATGGATACGCTACGGCAGGCATGGTTCAGTGAGTTCCTGCCGGTATTCGATGCAACACTCAATAAGCTGATTCCTTTGCCAGGCTTGACGCTGCGTTATGCGAGAGGGTGGGATAAGCAGCGCTCTCTTGCAGAAGTGCTTCACCATAGCCGTGAAACTGATCAGCAGATGGGCTTTACCCAGCAGGGGCCGCAGCGCGCGGATTTGCGGATTAGGCTCAATAAACAGCCCGCTGTTGAAGTACTTTCCAGAGGCCAGCAAAAATTAGTGGTGAGCGCATTAAAGCTTGCTCAAGGGCGGCTTCTGGAAAGTATTGCACAACGGCACTGTGTTTATTTGATTGATGATTTGCCTGCGGAGCTGGATGAGCAGCACCGCCTACGGTTTTGTAATTTACTTGAAGAGATGCAGTGTCAGGCATTTATTACTAGCGTCGAACCCACCGCGCTTCGCGGTATATGGAAACCCTCTACGGAAATCGGCATGTTTCACGTGAAACATACTGATCTTGGGTTGAGCCAGTTATTGCCGGATGGGTAGGCGACATGGAACGAGACAGACTTCACGACGGAGTGGTCAATGAGCGAGCAGGCTTACGATTCATCAAGCATCAAGGTGCTCAAAGGGCTAGACGCAGTACGTAAGCGTCCAGGTATGTATATCGGTGATACTGATGATGGCACTGGGCTGCATCATATGGTTTTCGAGCTGGTGGATAACTCCATCGATGAAGCTTTGGCAGGCCACTGCAGTGAAATTCGGGTAATCATCCACCCGGATGAGTCAGTAACCGTAAGTGATAACGGCCGGGGTGTTCCTACCGAGTTACATGAAGGCGAAGGTGTCTCAGCTGCAGAAGTCATTATGACGGTTCTGCATGCGGGCGGTAAATTTGACGATAACTCCTATAAAGTGTCGGGTGGCCTGCATGGGGTTGGCGTATCGGTCGTTAACGCACTTTCTGAAGAGCTTCGCTTAACAATCTGGCGTCAGGGCGAGGTGTTCGAGCAAATATATCACCACGGTGTGCCGCAAGCGCCGCTGGGTGTGGTGGGTAAAACTGAAAAAAGCGGTACCCGCGTGCATTTTCGGCCGTCGCCAAACACCTTTGCTAATATCGAGTTCCATTTCGATATTCTCGCGAAGCGTCTGCGCGAGCTCTCTTTTCTAAACTCCGGCGTTGCTATCCGCTTGATGGATGAGCGTAGTGGTAAAGAGGAGCTGTTCCATTATGAAGGTGGTCTACGAGCATTTGTTGATCATCTGAATAAGAATAAAACGACGCTAAATCCTGTGTTCCATTTTAATGCGGTGCGTGAGGATGGCGTTGAAGTCGAAGTAGCTATGCAGTGGAGTGATACCTTCACTGAAAATATTTTCTGTTATACCAATAACATTCCCCAGCGCGATGGCGGTACCCACTTAGCCGGTTTTCGTGCGGCGCTAACCCGTACGCTCAACCACTATATTGAGGCGCAAGGGCTGCTTAAAAAATCCAAGGTCAACACGTCTGGCGACGACGCCCGTGAAGGCTTAACGGCGATTATTTCCGTTAAAGTGCCTGACCCAAAATTCTCTTCGCAAACCAAAGATAAGCTGGTTTCCAGTGAAGTGAAAACAGCGGTTGAGCAGGAGATGGGGCGGCTATTTTCAGAGTACTTGATTGAAAAGCCTAACGAAGCTAAATCAATCGTTAATAAAATGCTGGACGCCGCACGTGCACGTGAAGCGGCCCGCAAAGCTAGGGATATGACCCGCCGTAAAGGGGCGCTAGATATTGCAGGGCTACCCGGCAAGCTAGCTGATTGTCAGGAAAAAGATCCTAGTCAATCAGAACTGTATCTCGTCGAGGGTGATTCGGCGGGGGGGAGCGCCAAGCAAGGGCGTGACCGTCGCACCCAGGCTATTCTGCCTCTGAAAGGTAAGATCTTAAACGTCGAAAAGGCGCGCTTCGACAAAATGCTGTCGTCAGCAGAAGTGGGGACGCTGATTACTGCGTTGGGCTGCGGTATTGGTCGTGAAGAGTTTAATCCCGACAAGCTGCGCTATCACTCTGTGATTATCATGACGGATGCTGACGTCGATGGTTCGCACATTCGGACGCTGCTGTTAACGTTTTTCTTCCGTCAAATGCCCGAGTTGATTGAGCGTGGCCACATCTTTATTGCCCAGCCGCCGCTTTACAAAATTAAGCGAGGCAAGCAAGAGCTCTATCTGAAAGATGAGCAGGCAATGGTCGACTACCTGACCACTACTGCGCTAGATGGAGCAAGGCTGTATGTGAATGCAGATGCTCCTGGCATCACTGGCTCTCAGCTAGAGGCGTTAGTGAATCAGTACCGCAATGTGATGAAGCGTATTGATCGCCTGGCCCGGGTATATCCCATTGAAGTGCTTAAGCAAGTGGTTCATGCGACCGCACTGCAAGGTGAGTCAAGCTTAAAAGACCGCATCACGATGGAAAACTGGATCGCTGAGCTGCAGAAGGCGATGGATGACATGGTGGCTTATGAAGGTGGTCCGCGTTATCACTTCTACCTTCAAGAAGACACTGAGCGTGGTCTTTATTTGCCAGCGGTATCATTAATTGCCCACGGCGTTACTACTGAGTACACGTGGGGGTTGGACTTCTTTGAAAGTGCAGATTATCGCGCGATAGCAGGTCTAGGTGATACGCTGAACGGCCTGTTAGAAGAGGGTGCTTATATCGCTCGTGGTGAGCGACAGACACCGGTTGCTCACTTTTCCGAAGTACTGTCCTGGCTGATGAAAGAAGGCCAGCGTGGGCTCTCTTTTCAGCGTTATAAAGGGCTGGGTGAAATGAACCCAGACCAGCTGTGGGAAACCACCATGGACCCTGACAGTCGCCGCATGCTGCGCGTAACTATCGAAGATGCGGTTGCTGCCGATATGATGTTCAACACTCTAATGGGTGATGAGGTTGAGCCGCGTCGCGAGTTCATCGAGACAAATGCGCTGGTCGCTAATCTCGATATTTAACGGCGAGTGCTCAGTGTTTCACGTGAAACACTGAAGCAAGCATCAACGGCCTCACCATCAAAAGTGCCGCTTCTTTTCTAGAGGCGGTGCTTTTTTTTAAGGAGGAGTAGAAGGGGGAGAAAAAGCGATTAAGTAGCGCGATGCTCACACAGCCAATCGACAAATTGAGCCAGATCTTGATAAATAGTGGCCTTCTCAAGACCAGCGTTACTCACAAGCGTCTTTTCTCCCTTACCTGTTTTAACCAGTACCGTGCGACAGCCAACAGCGTCGCCTGCTTGGAGGTCACGTAGGCTATCACCCACCATCCAACTGCCTGTTAGGCTATCCATACCCAGCGCGTGCTGAATCTGTAGAAGCAGGCCAGGCTTTGGTTTACGACATGTACAGTGTGCATCAGGTCCATGAGGGCAGTAAGCAATACAAGCAATATGCCCCCCCTCGGCTTCAACTAGAGACGTTAAGCGTTCATGCATTGCGTGTAATGTGGCTTCATCATAATAGCCTCGCGCAATTCCTGATTGGTTGGTTGCAACAGCAACAGTAAAACCTGCCTGGGTTAGCTTGGCAATCGCACTGATAGCGCTAGGGTAGGGGATCCATTCTGCTAATGTTTTTATATAGGCATTGGAGTCATGGTTGATAACGCCGTCGCGGTCTAAAATCACAAGCTTGTCAGGCTTTGGTGTGGTGCTGTTTTGGTTTGTAAATGGCATTACGCTACTCTACGTGGCTCTTAACTGTTGATCTAATGTGGATAACGCAGCGAGGCTAAGCGCAATTTTTTTGCCATCGCTTCCAAAACGGTGAAAGGGGATCCGTCTTAAACGCTGCAGGCGGGTCAGCGATGCCAGAAAGTTCTCTCGAACTTGAGGCTGTGCCTGACGCAGTCCAGATAGTAGCGCAGGAGCCAGTCGCTCACGATGAAGTTCGCGCTTACTCAGCTTGCCGTAAAGTGAAAAAATAAAGCAGTACCAATCTCTTACCATGCAGTTAACCGGCGTGTGGTACTTACCTGGGTCGGTTTCAAAGTCGATAAACACAATGTTTTCTTGCGCTACTAAGATGTTACGGGCAAAGGCTT
>SKHS01000062.1 GCA_007116835.1 Halomonas sp. | reverse complement strand
GTGGGTGGTCGGTGGCGCATACAACGCACAGCCTGTCGCGCCATAGCTCTACGACGTGAAGCTGCTCAATGGGGTGAGGGGCAAGGGTGACAATCGCCATTTCTAATGTGCCGTCTACGACGCCTTGGTAAGCCAGTTCGGAATCCAGAAAATGAAGGTCCAACGCCACTTCTGGATGCCGTTGAGTGTACTGCTTCAATAGCGGTGGCAAGCGATGCAGGCCGATATGGTGGCTGGTGGCTAGAGTGAGTTTGCCGCCTACTTGGCCGGAAAGGTTGGCGAGTGCGCGGCGGCTATCTTCTACCGTGAACAGTATGTGCTGGGCTTTGGGCAGCAGTACATTGCCCGCTTCGGTAAGCGCAATGCGCCGCCCAATACGGTCAAATAACCGCGTGCCCAGCAGATCTTCCAGGGTGGCGATGCGTTTGCTCACCGCGGGCTGTGTTAAATAAAGCTGTTCCGCCGCGCGGGAGAAGCTTTGGGTTTCGGCAACGGCCAGAAACGCTTGAAGGCTTTGGGTATCCACTTACGACTCCCTGCATAGGTATCTCTTAAATAGGTATTCCAATTTGGAATCTAATCTATGAATAACATGAATTGCTTTTATGTGCGACTCGCGTGACACTGCTGGTATCGCACTATTAAGCAGCACGTAGAGGCTGCTATACCGAACTAGCAGGGCAATGCCCAGGAGAGCAACATGTCAGGTCAAACGCTTTACGACAAACTCTGGAACCAGCACTTGGTGAAGCAGCGTGACGATGGCACTGCGTTGATTTATATCGATCGCCAACTGCTGCACGAAGTCACTTCGCCTCAAGCGTTTGAGGGCCTGCGTTTAGCTAACCGCAAGCCCTGGCGTTTAGATGCCAACTTGGCAACGCCTGATCACAACGTACCCACGACGATAAAAGAGCGTGCTGAAGGTAACAGTGGTATTAAAGACCCCGTGTCGTTAATTCAGGTGCAAACCCTGGACGATAACTGCCTTGAGTACGGTATCGAAGAGTTCAAAATCAACGACCCTCGCCAAGGTATTGTCCATGTGGTAGGTCCAGAGCAGGGCGCAACCTTGCCGGGTATGACCGTTGTGTGCGGCGACTCCCACACCGCAACCCACGGCGCGTTTGGTGCCTTGGCCCACGGTATTG
Source organism: Halomonas sp. (assembly GCA_007116835.1). Lineage (GTDB taxonomy): Bacteria > Pseudomonadota > Gammaproteobacteria > Pseudomonadales > Halomonadaceae > Vreelandella. Next base: position 2,094 of record SKHS01000062.1, on the reverse strand, counting down.
GCACCTCGGAAGTTGAACACGTGCTGGCTACCCAATGCCTGCTGGCGCAGAAAATGAAGAATATGCAGGTACGCGTGGAAGGTGAGCTTGGTCTGGGCGTTACCGCTAAAGACGTGGTACTGGCGATTATCGGCGAAATTGGTACCGCTGGTGGCACGGGCTACGCCATTGAGTTTGCAGGCAGTGCCATTGCGTCTCTCTCCATGGAAGGCCGTATGACCGTGTGCAACATGGCCATTGAAGCCGGTGCCCGTGTGGGGCTGATTGCAGTGGACGACACCACCATTGACTACCTTGCCGAGCGCCCCTTTGCACCTACGGCGGAGCAGTGGGATGCCGCCGTAGCCGACTGGCGTCAGCTGGTTTCTGATGCCGACGCACAGTTTGATAAGGTGGTAACGCTTAAGGCTGAAGATATTGAGCCCCAGGTAAGCTGGGGCACCAGCCCTGAAATGGTCACTGGTATTTCCGGCCAAGTGCCGGACCCCCAGGCGGCGAAGGATGAGACGGTACAGCGTAGTCACGCCCGCGCACTGGAATACATGGGTCTGCAGGCGAATCAAAAAATTACCGATATCAAGCTTGATAAAGTATTTATCGGTTCCTGCACTAACTCGCGTATTGAAGACTTACGCGAAGCCGCCAAAGTGGCTAAAGGCAAGAAAGTGGCTGACTCTATCCAGCTGGCAATGGTCGTGCCTGGGTCTGGCTTGGTGAAGCGCCAAGCGGAAGCGGAAGGCCTTGATAAAATCTTTACTGAGGCAGGTTTTGAGTGGCGCGAGCCGGGTTGCTCCATGTGTTTGGCGATGAATGCGGACAAGTTAGGTGCTGGTGAGCACTGCGCATCGACCTCTAACCGCAATTTCGAAGGTCGTCAGGGTTACGGTGGGCGTACGCATTTGGTTAGCCCTGCCATGGCAGCGGCGGCCGCCATTGCCGGTCACTTTGTTGATGTGCGCACTTTGCCCGCTAACGATGCCAACCACGCCCAGGAGGCCTAGATCATGAAAAAGTTTGAACGTTTTGAAGGTGTGGTAGCGCCGCTTGATCGGGCTAACGTCGACACCGACTTGATTATTCCGAAGCAGTTTTTGAAATCCATCAAACGAACAGGGTTCGGCGTAAACCTGTTTGATGAACTGCGCTATTTAGATGAAGGTCAGCCAGGACAGGACTGCTCACAGCGTCCGCTGAACCCTGATTTTGTATTGAACCAGCCGCGTTATCAGGGCGCGGAAGTGTTGCTGGCGCGGCGTAACTTTGGCTGCGGAAGCTCCCGTGAACATGCTCCGTGGGCGCTGGAAGATTTTGGCTTTAAAGTTGTCATTGCGCCAAGCTTTGCGGACATCTTCTACAACAACGCCTTTAAGAATGGCATCTTGCTAATCACCCTGGCGGAAGAGGAAGTAGACCGCCTGTTTGCTGAAGCAGAGGCTCGAGAAGGGTATCAACTAGACGTCGATTTAGAGAATCAGCGGGTGATTACCCCCAGCGGTGAGATTCTTGAGTTTGAGGTGGATGAGTTCCGCAAGCACTGCTTGCTAAATGGCTTGGACGATATCGGTATTACGCTTCAAGACGAAGACGCCATTCGCGTTTTTGAGCAGAAGCATAAAGCAGCGCGCCCCTGGCTGTTCCGTCAGCCTGCGTAAGCCACCTTTAACGTTTAACAATGCTAAGGAAGTTGCATGACTCATAAGGTATTACTGCTGCCAGGTGATGGCATTGGCCCTGAAATTGCGGCTCAGGCGGCGCGTTTATTGAAAGCTTGCCAGGAAGCTGGCTTGGACATCGAGGTTGAAGAAGGCCTTGTCGGTGGTTCTGCTTACGATGTGCATGGTGAGCCACTGCCTGCGGAAACCCTCGATAAAGCCAAAGCAGCCAGCGCTATTTTGCTGGGCGCTGTGGGCGGTCCTAAGTGGGACAAGCTCGAAGACCTTTCCAAGCGTCCTGAAAAAGGTCTGCTAGGTCTGCGTAAAAACCTGGGTTTGTTCGGCAACCTGCGCCCGGCGATGCTCTATCCACAGCTGGCTAGCGCCTCTAGCTTGAAGCCGGAGCTAGTGGCTGGGCTGGATATTATGATTGTCCGTGAGC
>SKHS01000272.1 GCA_007116835.1 Halomonas sp. | reverse complement strand
TTGAAGGTGGTGCGGCGGCCAATGTCATCACTGGCTTTCTTGATAGTCTCGTGGGTTTTACGACGCAGCGCTTTTTGGTCGTCGTTCAACGCATCAACGGTCAATTCGCCCGGTGTACCCGCAGCAAGGTGCTCGGTAACCTGACGCCAAATCCGTTTCAAGAAGCGGTGCGCACCTTCAACGCCGGAGTCTGACCACTCCAACGACTGCTCGGGCGGTGCGGCAAACATCATAAATAGGCGCACGGTGTCGGCACCAAACTTGTCGATCATCGACTGTGGATCAACACCGTTGTTTTTCGATTTAGACATCTTCTCGATGCCGCCCATTTCCACCGGCTGGCCATCGCTTAGCAGCAGGGCACTTAACGGACGACCTTTCTCATCGCGTTGTACTTCTACATCGGCAGGGTTAAACCACTCTTTGCCACCGTTATCTTTAAAGCGGTAGAAGGTTTCTGCAATGACCATGCCTTGGGTGAGCAGCTGCTGGAACGGCTCATCGGAATCCAGCATGCCAAAATCGCGCAGCAGTTTGTGGAAGAAACGGGCATAAAGCAGATGCAGAATCGCGTGTTCGATACCGCCGATATAGAGATCAACGGGCAGCCAGTAATTGGCGCGTTCATCCAGCATCGCTTCGTGATTATCCGCACAGCAGAAGCGGGCGAAGTACCAGGAAGATTCCATAAAGGTGTCGAAGGTATCGGTTTCGCGCACCCAGCCATCGCCCAGTTCAGAAAACTCGGGCATCTTCTTCAGCGGTGAACCGGAAGCGTCTACGGTCACCTCCATTGGCAATGCCACCGGTAGCTCGTCATCAGAGAGCGGTACGGTTTGGCCTTCCGGGCCGTATTTCACGGGAATCGGTGCGCCCCAGTAACGCTGGCGAGCAATGCCCCAGTCACGCAGGCGGTAGTTGGTTTTCACCTCACCACGGCCAAGCTCCGCAAGCTTCGCAGCAATTGCATCAAACGCTGCCTGGAATTCCAGGCCATCGAACTCGCCTGAGTTAATCAGCGTGCCGTGCTCAACGTAAGCACCTTCGGAAATGTCCGGCTGGTTACCGTTGGCATCGGCCACCACAGGCTTCAGCTCTACGCCGTACTTGGTCGCAAATTCCCAGTCGCGTTGGTCATGGGCAGGCACTGCCATGACCGCGCCGGTACCAAACTCCATTAACACGAAGTTGGCCACAAATACTGGCACTTCATCACCAGTTAGTGGATGAATCGCTTTGTGCCCAGTGAGCATGCCCAGCTTTTCTTTGGTGGCCATTTCGGCTTCTGAGGTGCCACCTTTGGCGCACTCGTCACAAAACGCTGCCAGCTCGGTGTTTTTTGCGGCAGCTTGCTTCGCCAGCGGGTGGCCAGCGGCAACCGCCACATAGGTAACACCCATCAGCGTATCCGGGCGGGTGGTGTAGACCGCCAGCGGCTCGCAGGCGCTGCCATCTTCCGCTTGAATATCAAAGGTCATCTCAACGCCGCGGGATTTGCCAATCCAGTTGCGCTGCATGGTTTTTACTTGCTCAGGCCACTCGACGTTTTCCAAGTCTGCCAACAGCTCATCGGCGTAGTCGGTAATCTTCAAGAACCACAGCGGGATCTCTTTACGCTCAACCGGTGCGCCAGAACGCCAGCCACAGCCATCAATGACCTGCTCGTTAGCCAGTACGGTTTGGTCAACCGGGTCCCAGTTCACCGTGGACATCTTTTTGTAGACCAGGCCTTTCTCTACCAGCTTGGTGAAGAACCACTGCTCCCAGCGGTAATAGCTGGTATCACAGGTGGCAAATTCGCGGCTCCAATCGTAGGCAAAGCCAAGCGCCTTCAACTGGTTACGCATGTAATCAATATTTTGATAAGTCCACTTGGCGGGTGGCACCTGATTTTGAATGGCAGCATTTTCCGCAGGCATGCCGAACGCATCCCAGCCCATAGGCTGCATGACATTTTTACCCTGCATACGCTGGAAGCGGGACACAACGTCGCCGATAGTGTAATTACGCACGTGACCCATGTGCAGCTTGCCGCTGGGGTAGGGGAACATGGATAGGCAGTAGAACTTTTCGCGATTGGCGTCTTCTACTGCTTTAAAGCACTGGTGTTTGTCCCAGTACTGCTGAGCGTCACGTTCGATTTCACGGGGGCTGTAATGTGCGTCCATCGGTGTTTTCAATGCCTTGGGGTAATTCGCCCCTAAAAGGGCGTAAAGTGAATAATAGATGACGACTGTCAGATAAGTAGCGTCGATTGTATCCTATGCAGGTGTATCCTTGAACGGGTAGCCGATGATAGGCCGCACCCTAGGTCGACAAAAGGAGAGGGACCATGGAACAACATAACGATCACCGTTTGCGCGAAGGCTACGAGCGCCTGCTAGAGCGCATGCAGGACGGGGCCAATGAGCTTACCTGGGAAAACCTTCAAAAGGATTTAGACGAGGCCGTTGAGTTCGAAGCAGAGCTTGAAGAGTACACCAAAGACGAGCTGGCACTGCTGCGTGCCTGGGTAGAGCGTGATTTGAAAGACATGCGCTACTACATGGCGGATACCGGCAAGCAGGTTGCTAGCTGGTTGGGCATTGATATCGATAGCCTGTCACGGCGGGTAGCGGAATCGCTGCTGTCAATCGCCGATCGCAGCGTGGTTGAACGCGAACGCTTCGAAGATGACCTGGAAGCTGCCCGCGCCGACTACTGCGAAGGTGAAGTCGCCGCGCCCGGCCTGATGGCGTGCGTGCATTGCGATGCCCAGGTGATGCTGGAAAGCGTTGCACGCATAGAGCCATGCCACCAGTGTGGCCACCGCTACTTTTACCGGTTTCCGAGTAAAATCGTCGAAACCTGAGTGGCTAATTCGCCCAGTATTTAATTGACCCACATGCTCAGGCCTGCGATCGCTCCTAGCGAGAGCAGGCTCATCATCGCTGCATACAGTAAATTATCGTTCATCATGCGGTAGCCGCTAACCCCATAACGTCCCTGCAGTGAAAGGTTAATGCCGGAAAGTGGCCCAACGCTGGTGCCCACCGCCCAGGCGCTCAGTGCGACAAAGGCAAACAGCGTTTGCTCACCACTGGCTAAATTCAAAATAGATGCCAGTACGGAAACGCCAATAATTGGGTGCAACCCCACCAGCGCACTTAACGTAATCGCCGCAAAGCTCACCATGGCTTGCCACATGCCAAAGGTGGCAAATAGCGTCCAGTCGTCACCTGCTGCCGCTGCAACCAGGGTAGAAAG
>SKHS01000168.1 GCA_007116835.1 Halomonas sp. | reverse complement strand
CAACACGGCGTGATAGTGCGAGCCGCAAGTTGTTAGCCGTGCGCGGACGAGAAGACGTAGCACAATGGTTTGACCAACGAGCCAGTAACAGTTGGGGGTTTGAAGTATCTCACCAGCACTTGCAAGTCGACAAAGTAGAAGTGCTGCAGTTTAAGGATAAGCATCAGAGGCAAGTCACCATTGGCCAGGCGCATGTTCAGGGGCTGTTACGAGTTACTGACAAACAACAGTTTACACATAGCTTTATGCAGGGGATTGGTCGCGCCCGTGCTTACGGCTGTGGCCTTCTACAAATCGTACCTATGACTGAAAACCCTTTTGCATAAACTCAAGGAAACTGCCATGACTAACGCTTATACCAGTACTCGTATTGAATACCATATTCTTCAATCCTTTCCGGTGACTTGTTTGAATAGGGATGATGTGGGGGCTCCCAAGTCAGCGATTGTCGGTGGTGTGCCGCGCGCGCGCGTAAGCTCGCAATGCTGGAAGCGACAAGTGCGGTTCGCCATGCAAGAGCTGGGCGTCAAACTTGGCATCCGCACAAAAAAAGCATCAGAAATTTTTATTAAAGCGTGCAGTGAAGCTGGTGCCAATGAAGAACAGGCTGCTGCGTGCGGCACTAAAATTGCCACTCAACTGACGGATGATACTTTGTTATTTGTCAGCGAGACGGAGGCTGCGGCATTTGCAGCTTATGCTGCAGAAAAGGAATTTGATGATAGCAAAATTAAGGATAAGGAACTTGCTAAAGTGGCTAAGAAGGCACTAAACCCCGCTGAAGATTCACTTGATATTGCCTTGTTCGGCCGTATGGTGGCGAAGGCAGCAGGGATGAATGTTGAAGCAGCTTCGGCTTTTTCGCATGCAATTTCGACGCATAAAGTCAGTAACGAAGTAGAGTTCTTTACAGCACTGGATGACCTTCAAGAGGAGCCAGGCTCTGCGCATATGGGTAGCCTGGAGTTCAACTCAGCGACTTACTATCGCTATATCAGCCTGGATCTAGGCCAATTAGCTCAGACCATGGGGGATAGAGACTTAAAGGAAGCAGTTGAAGCTTTCACGAAGGCGTTGTTCATAGCGGTACCTAATGCACGGCAGACCACCCAGTCCGGTGCCAGCCACTGGGATTTTGCCCGCGTGATGGTGAGGAAAGGGCAGCGCCTGCAGGTACCGTTTGAAACGCCGGTTAGCAAGGCGCGTGAAGGTGGCTATCTTCAAGCCAGTATCGATAGACTGAAAACCGAGCTGGATAAAAAAGAAAAGCTGGCAGGTTCACTGTTTGGCAAACAGGGTTCCTACGACTGGGGCGAAAATGAAGATTACAGCATTGATGGTTTGATTAGTGATTTGCAAAGTCATATCCCTACAAATCCAGCACAGTGAGGTGAGGTATGAAAGAACCTTATCTACTGCTGTGGTTGGAGGCCCCGCTTCAGTCATGGGGCCATGATTCCAAATTCGGCCGCCGGGATAGCCTTGATTTCCCCACCAAATCTGGTGTGTTAGGTCTTCTTTGCTGCGCGCTGGGGGCTGGTGGTAAGCAGATGGAGTGGTTGGCCCGCTGGGCTGAAAGAGACATGCAGGTGCAGGCCTACGTGCCTACAGACAAGCAAGGAGAAGTGCTACCGCGCCAGCCGCTGATGCGGGACTTTCATATGGTAGGCAGTGGTTATGATGATCAAGATCCGTGGCAAAACCTGCTTATTCCAAAAACGAGCGAAGGCAAAAAGGCCGTGGGGGGAGGCTCCAAAATGACCTATCGCTATTATCTGCAGGATATGGCATTTGCCGTTACCTTGCAGGGCCCTCATGAGGAGTTGACCGAGTTGGAGGCCGCTCTGCAACATCCAGTGTGGGATCTGTATCTTGGCCGCAAAAACTGCGTGCCGACCGAGTTTATTGTGCAGGGTATTCATGCAGGCGAGGAACAGGCCATGGATAAGGCTCGGCAGCTTGCTACATCAAAAAACCGTTTACCAATATTCAAAGTGCTGCAAGGCGAGTATGAAGGAGAGGTATTCACGCTTAATGATGTCCCCGTACAGTTTGGTGAGCACAAGTTATACCGTGATCGCCGTGTAACTGTCTTAACAGAGGACTAGGCATGGCTGCGGGACAACGCCTGTTCGTCAAAGTTACACGCGATTCTCTTCCTCAGGTAAAGGATAAATATCCATTTCTCTATCTAGAGCGAGGCAGACTAGAAATAGACGACAGCAGCATTAAGTGGATTGACTCTGAAAAAAATGTTGTGCCGTTACCGGTGGCAACACTCAACGCTTTGCTGTTAGGGCCTGGCACCAGTATTACCCATGATGCAGTAAAAACGGCAGTATCAGCGAATTGTTCTGTGTGTTGGGTAGGTGAAGATAGCTTGTTGTTTTACGCAGCAGGCTTTTTACCGACAGCAGATACACGCAACCTTAAGCAACAAATAGAGCTGTCTGCTAATCCAGCTAAGTCTGTAGAAGTCGCGCGTCGTATGTTTGCTCGCCGTTTTCCCGATGCAGATCTGGAAGGCAAGAGCCTCAAAGAAATGATGGGTATGGAGGGGCATCGTGTTCGCTCACTTTACCAAACTAAAGCGGAGCAATACCAAGTAGGTTGGAAAGGGCGCAAGTTTGTACCAGGAAAATTCGAAACCAGCGATGTAACCAATCAAGTATTGACGGCTAGTAACGCTGCGCTCTACGGCATCCTATGCTCAGCAGTTCATAGCATGGGCTATTCACCACATATCGGGTTTATCCACTCGGGTAGCCCATTGCCGTTTGTTTATGATTTAGCCGACCTTTATAAGGAACATTTATGTATCGATTTAGCGTTCATGCTAACGCGAGACATGGCCGGTCGTTACAACAAGCAAAAGGTATCTGTAGCCTTTCGTGAGCGAGTCATTGAAATGGATCTCCTCGTACGGTTGGCAGATGACATACAAGACATGCTGGGGGTGAGCCGTGCTCGTGGTCGTCGCAAATGATTTGCCACCCGCTGTACGTGGACGAATGAAGCTCTGGTTTGTTGAACCACGGGCTAATGTATTTGTTTCGGGAATCAAAGACTCGGTTGCTAAAACAGTGGTCGACTACCTGTATCAGCATTGCCCGCCTGAATCTGGCGTGGTTATTTTTCGTTCCTTACCTAAGCCTCCGGGATATGAAGTTCGAACGGTTGGGCCCACACGAAAAGCATTAACAGAAATCAGTGGACTGCAGTTAGTTATTGAAACACTGAAAAACCAATAAACCCTATAT
>SKHS01000025.1 GCA_007116835.1 Halomonas sp. | reverse complement strand
ACCTAGGATAGACGTAAAACTGTATTGCAGCGTACGTCGGCTGACATGGGTTAGCTCGCATAGCGTATCCATGGTCACTGGACCTTCTAAGTGTTCATCAACATAGTACTTGACCCGGTCAACTACGGCTTTTCTGTGGGCGTAGCTGGGTGGCAGTTCATGACTTACTGGGTTGGCTTGCAGTACTTCCAGTAGCCCCGTTAGTAAAATATCTTGATGCACATTTTCAGCGATAGTGCCCTGCTGATGTGAGAGTAAGCGTTCAAGTAAAAACGACACTGCGTGCAGCGTTTCGGGTGCAACCCGGCGGCGTGGAGACCCTTGCCACTCATTATCGAGTATCACGCCTTGCCGCTGGGCGGCAGCCTGTAAGATCGGCATGCGTATCACCAGTCCATAAATATCAAATGCTTCTGGCGTCACCAGTTCAAAATCGTGACCGCCGGGGTGGCACATTACCTCATGCTTTTCCAACATCTGCCCGTTGATTCGTGAACCTGTCGCCCGCGTGGGTATGCCTAGCCATAGGGAGTCAGCCCACACGCGGCAGTCTTGGCGTAGGGCTTGCTCTGTATGTTCTTTGAATACCTGCATGGCGGACAGCTCAATTTCATCCAGCCGACCATAAAAGCGACCAGGACTTAGTTGGTCGTATTGCTGCTGCCAGCGGGTCAAATTCTGGGCATGTTCGTCGGCATCAAACGCTTCTTGTATGCACTTTTTTGGTGCGACGCCTTGGCTTGTCAAGGTCACTTGCAACTCCTTTGAACGCAATAAAAGCGCTATCACGTCGATAATTCATTGTATTTATTTTGTTTTCTTATCAGTAGGGCATGTTTGCCAAAACTCGATACTCCCCATTAAGTGATAGCGCTATTGTGGAAACAAGCAAATTCTGTTCCCAAACGCGTATACGGTGTCGTTGTCGTTTAACTATAAAAAAGGAAGGTCCTATGGCGCAGACCTATCACACCACTGTGGGAAGCCGCCGCTATCGCTTTAATGGCTTGGCGGAATTAATGGCTAAGGCCACGCCACCACGCTCCGGTGACCGCTTAGCAGGTGTTATTGCAGAATCAGCAGAAGAGCGGGTAGTGGCGCAAATGGTACTGGCAGAACTGCCGCTGACCACGTTTTTGAATGAGGTGCTGATCCCTTATGAGCACGATGAAATTACTCGATTAATCATCGATGAGCACGATGCCGCTGCGTTTGCGCCGCTGACGCATTTAACCGTGGGTGATTTTCGCAATTGGCTGCTGTCCGACCATGCCACCAGCGATGTGTTAGCCGCGGCTCGCCCTGGCATTACCCCTGAAATGGCCGCGGCTGTTAGCAAGTTGATGCGCAATCAAGACTTGATGCTGGTTGCCAAGAAGTGCCAAGTGACGACTGCTTTTCGCAATACGATTGGTTTGCCGGGACGGTTATCCACGCGTTTGCAGCCCAACCATCCTACTGATGACGTGACCGGGATTGCCGCCAGTATTCTGGATGGCCTGTTATATGGCAGTGGCGATGCGGTCATTGGTATCAATCCTGCTACTGATAACGTTGCCCAGAGCATCAAGCTAATGCGCCTGATGGATGACGTCATTCAGAAGTACGAAATCCCCACCCAATCCTGCGTGCTAACCCATGTGACCAACACGCTCGAAGCGATTGAGCAGGGCGCGCCGGTGGATCTTGTCTTTCAATCCATTGGCGGTACCGAAGCCACCAACCGCAGCTTTGGCTTTGATTTGAGTACGCTGGCGGAAGCTGAGGCAGCCGCTCAGACCCTGAACCGGGGTACGGTCGGGCGCAATGTGATGTATTTCGAAACTGGCCAAGGCAGTTCGCTTTCCGCAGACGCCCATCATGGTTTGGATCAGCAAACCTGTGAAGCCCGCGCCTACGCGGTGGCACGTAAGTTCAACCCGTTGCTGGTGAATACGGTGGTGGGGTTTATCGGCCCTGAATACCTGTACGACGGCAAAGAGATTACGCGCGCGGGGCTGGAAGATCACTTCTGTGGCAAGTTGTTAGGCGTGCCCATGGGCTGCGACGTGTGCTACACCAACCACGCTGAAGCTGATCAAAACGATATGGACAATCTGCTGACGCTGTTAGGCGTGGCGGGCTGTAGTTTTGTGATGGGCATCCCCGGCTCTGACGACATCATGCTCAACTACCAAACTACTTCCTTTCACGATGCCCTTTACGCACGGCGAGTGCTTGGGTTGAAGGCAGCACCGGAGTTCGAGCAGTGGCTGGCGAAGATGCATATCTTCCAAGACGTGTCTTCCTATCGGCTCAACGATCAGCTACCGGCCGCGTTCGCCAATAGCCTACGCCACCTGCCAAAGGAGGCTGCCCGCGATGTCTGATAATGAATCGAAAGAGTCCCCACCTATCGTCATCGCGAACCCATGGGAGCGGCTGAGGGCATTTACTGATGCCCGTATTGGGCTTGGCCGTGCGGGTATCAGCCTGCCCACGCATCAACTATTGGCGTTTCAGCTGGCTCATGCCCAGGCCCAGGATGCCGTTCACTGCGCTCTTGAGTGCGACACGCTGGCCAGCGAGTTAACCGCAGCGCTGGGCCTGAGCCAGACGCCTATTCATGTGCATAGCCACGCCGTAGACCGTGCCATGTATCTGCAGCGTCCAGATTATGGCAGGCGTCTGAACGACGCGTCGCGAGAGACGCTGCAGCAAGCGGGGCAAGGGGGGCAGCGCTTCGATTTGGCGGTGGTAATTGTCGATGGACTTTCCGCACTGGCGGTGCAGCAGAACAGCGCGCCGTTTCTTACGGCGCTTTATCGCGCTTTTGAGAGTGATCAGCAAGCGTGGCAGCTCGCCCCCTTAACCCTTGTAGAGCAGGGCCGCGTGGCGATTGGCGATGAAGTCGGCGCGCTGCTTAATGCCGATGCCGTGCTAGTGATGATTGGTGAGCGCCCAGGGTTAAGCTCCCCCGATAGCCTCGGGCTGTATATGACCTGGGCACCCGAAGTGGGCTTAAAAGATGACCGCCGAAACTGTATTTCAAACGTTCGCCCGGCAGGGCTGAAACCTGAAGAGGCTGCGCGGCGACTGCTGCTGCTATTGACCGAGGCCCGCCAGCGGAAGCTGTCTGGTGTTCAACTGAAAGATCGTAGCGAAGATAACGTATTAGAAGGTGCGGCAGGGGACAATTTTTTAGTCGGTGATTGACTTGGTGTCGCCTAAGCACTGCTCCCTTGGGCCGATTAAGGCGCCAGCTCGTGCTACGCCACCCTT
>SKHS01000211.1 GCA_007116835.1 Halomonas sp. | reverse complement strand
GCTATGCGCGCCCGCCTGGACCGCCATGCGCCCAGCCACGGTACTCATTGGTGCAAGCAGCGGCAAACCACCTTTGGCATCGGTAATGGTTTCATAAGCAATACAGGTAGCACCGCTGGCCATTAACCCCTGGGTCAGTTTTTCCTCCGCGGCCAAGTGCAGGTAAGTGAACAGTGTCTGACTGGCTGTTAGACGCGCCACTTCCTCAGGCTGAGGCTCTTTGACTTTAAGAATCAGCTCGGCATCTTGCCACAGCGCGTCTACATCTGCTTCTACCTTAGCACCAGCGGCCTCGTAGTCGCTGTCGTTAAACCCAGCGCCTTCTCCTGCGGCGGTCTGCACGCTGATCGAGTGACCGCGCCCCACCAGCTCCCGCACACCTGTTGGGGTGAGCGCCACCCGGTACTCGTGATTTTTAATTTCTTTTGGAACGGCGATTTTCATTGGCGTTTTCCTTCTCGATTGATGATTAGCGCTGTTATGCAAATTACCGCACAGCGTGCATTCGCCACCACCCCAAGCAAGCAAAACAAAAAAAACGCCGGCTAAGGCGTTTGTTACGAGAAGAATCTAGCGTTTGACGAAAGTCAGCGAAAAAATCGACGCTATTGCATTACGGTCTACTCAGCCACTACCGCTGCCCCGTAAATGCGCTGGTACTCATCGGGCAACCGTGTAGGCCGCCCGCTGGAGAGAGCCACACACGCAAATCGAGTGCGGGCGTTTAGCAAGGTTTTGCCACTCCCCACGCGCTTAAGCTGAAATCGACGGGTCAAACTGAAACGACCATCGCAAGCCACAATCCACGTCGCCAGCTGCAACGTATCATCAGCAAAGGCAGGCGCCAGGTAGTCCAACTCATGGCGATGAACCACCATGGCCCGGTCTAGCAACTGATAATCATCCAGGGATAGCCCCAGAGCGTCAGAGTGGGCCCAACTGACCTGCTCCACCCAACGCAAATACTCGCTGTTATTAACGTGCTGGTAGGCATCAATGGCCTCCGGCGTCACCTTAAGCTCGATCACAAAGGGATTTGGCAATGCCCACTCCATCATGCTGCTCCTTGTGGTTACTCCTTGATGTTATTGCTTAATTATCACACGCGCTGAGAGGCCTCTTCGGCTTAATCGCGGAACACGCGTACGCCCAGTGCCTTCAGATAGGACGTTTCCGGGATCGCCGGATGGACGGGGTGATCGGGGCCCTGGTGGCCCTGAAAAATCACCTGGCCGTGGCGGTCTTGGTGACGCACCGCGCCGCGAACCACATCCACCAAACGGTCAGGGGCAAGGTGCATAGAACACGAGGCCGACAACAACAAGCCATCGCGGCCCAGAAGGCGCATCGCTTCACGGTTCAGTCGTGCATAAGCGCGTTCACCGTTGGGAATGTCCTTACGCTTTTTGATAAACGCAGGCGGATCCAATATCACCACATCAAACTGTTCACCGTCGGCTTTTAGTGCCGCCAACGCTTCAAAGGCATCGCCTTCTGCTACCGCGACCTTATCTTGGACACCGTTTAGCTCAGCGTTGCGAGCCACCTGATCCAGCGCCGGAGCAGACGCATCGACACACAGCACTTCCGAGGCACCGCTAGCCGCTGCCTGAACCCCCCAGCCACCCACGTAGCTGAACACATCCAGTACCCGCTTACCCGCCACCTGACTATTCAGCCACCCGCGGTTAATACGGTGATCAAAGAACCAGCCGGTTTTCTGGCCGTTGAGTACCGGCACCACAAATTGAACGCCATTCTCTTCCAGCAGAACCTCGTCGGGAAGCGTGCCTTTGACCACTTCGACGTGAGCCTCTAAGCCTTCCTGACGACGGCCACCCGTATCATTACGAAACACAATAGCACTGGGCTTTACGACCTTTTCCAGCGCATCGACAATCTCTTCCGCCAACGCCTGCATACCTGCGGTATTCAGCTGCACCACCAGCACATCGCCAAACCGGTCGATAACTAGCCCTGGTAGCAAATCACCCTCACCGTGGACCAAACGGTAGAACGGCTTATCAAACAGACGCTGACGCAGCGCCAGCGCCTGATTGAAACGGTGCACGAACAGCGATCGATCCAGGCGCATTTCTGGGTCACGCGACATGACCCGACCACAAATCAGTGAATGCGGGTTAATGTAGGCTACCCCAAGGACTTTGCCATTAGAGGCTTCGACCAGCGCGGGTTCACCCGCAGCAAAATTTTTCAGCGGCGTTTCTTTAATATCTACTTCATTGGAGTAGATCCACAGATGGCCAGCCTTCAGACGGCGATCGGCATTTTTATTCAGGCGCAGGCGTTGAGTCACAACAATCTCCAAAAGAGCAAGCTTACAAAGCACGTTGGCTCTGACAGCATAAGCAAAACAATTCGTAACAGCGCCACTGTTTAGCGCTGACAGCCAGGGCAGAACACGCTGGCCCGCTGACCAAGCGTAATGCGGCGCAGCTCAACGCCACAGCGCAGGCAGGGCTGCCCATGGCGTCCGTACACATTCAGTTGCTGGGCAAAGTAGCCCGGCTCCCCCTGGCCACTGACAAAATCTCGCAGCGTGGTGCCGCCTTGGGTAATCGCAGCGGCCAGCACTTCTTTCACCGCGGTGGCCAACTGTTGGTAACGCGCCAATGAAATACGTCCCGCCGCGCGCCGGGGGTCGATACCTGCCATAAACAGCGCTTCGGCAGCGTAAATGTTACCCGCACCCACCACCACGCGGTTATCCATCAAAAAAGGCTTTACTGCAATGCGCTTATTACGCGATGCGTTATATAACCAACGGCCATTGAACGTGCTGTCCAATGGCTCAGGGCCAAGATGGGCAAGACGCGTGTCTTGGCTACCATCCCCCTGCTGCCAGTCGACAAAACCAAAACGCCGCGGGTCGTGGTAGCGCAACATATAGCCATTGGACATGACCACATCAACATGGTCATGCTTTTCAGGCAAATCACCAACCCTGGCAATCCGCAGGCTGCCCGACATGCCTAAGTGCCACAGCAACGTGGCCTCACGCTCAGACCGCGTTACGGGAATTTGCAGGTACTTAGCACGGCGCTTTAATACGCCAACCTGCGCGCCTACCAACCACTCGGCTAGATCATCAGGCACCGGCACGCGTAACCGTGGCTGGCGCACCAGCACCTCAGTAATTTCCTGCCCTTCTATATAGGGGGCAATGCCACGTCGCGTCGTTTCAACTTCAGGCAATTCAGGCATCATGCAAGCCTATGATGACAGCACAGTGACGGCCACTCTGTCGCCAACGCACTGCTGGGGTAT
>SKHS01000078.1 GCA_007116835.1 Halomonas sp. | reverse complement strand
GGGCGTCGGCGTTTGATTGCCCTGCGTGCTAGCCGCGACCAGACCCAGCTTTTATTGCGTTACGCTGAACAGCTATCAACCGCGACAGACAGTGCCAGTGCAGCAAAAATTGGCGTTGATACATTGGTGCAGTGTTTTGCAGTGCCCACGGTGTTTATTGAAAGCGCCGAAAGTGCGAATGAAGTGCGTATTGTTCATGCGCTGCCAGATTCAGAGCGGTTGGACATGGCGGCCAAGCAGGCAGCGGTGTGGAGCTGGCAACATCAAAAAACCAGCGGTCAAGGCACCGATACTCTGAGCCAGCAGGCGTGGCGCTTAATACCCCTAGCAGTGCAGGGAGAAAACCTAGGGATGCTGGCGCTTAAGCTGTCGGAAAGCCAAAAAGCGCTCAACCATGAACAAGAGTCGTTAATGGATACGCTAGTGCGTCAGCTTAGTATGGCGCTAGAACGCACTCGGCTAGTGGCAGCGCTGAACACCACGCGTGTTTCCGAAGAGAATGAACGTCTGCGCTCTGCGTTGCTCTCATCGGTGTCTCATGACCTACGGACACCGCTCTCTTCTATTATTGGCTCAGCCAGTTCATTGATTGAACTAAAACCGCAGTTAAGCGAGAGTGACCAACGTGAGCTGCTTGATGGCATTTTGTCTGAAAGCGAGCGCCTCAATCGATACATACAAAACTTGCTGGATATGACCCGATTAGGGCATGGCACGTTAAAAATTGAGCGGGACTGGGTAGCGTTTGACGACGTTATTAACTCAGCGCTCAAGCGCTTGGGTCAGTCACTGAAGCATGTCGTTGTCCGCAAGTCTTGGCCTCCTTCGTTACCGCTACTTTATGTCCACCCTGCGCTGGTAGAACAAGCGTTGGTGAATGTCCTGGATAACGCTCAGCGTTTTTCGCCACCAGGGGGGGAATTGAGTATAAAGGCGCACCTTAATGAAGGTGACCCTGCAACGCTGGTGATTACTGTTGAAGATCAAGGCCCGGGCATTTCTCCCGAACTGCGCGAACAGGTCTTCGATATGTTTTACAGCGGTGGCGACGGCGACAGGAGCGCCCATGGCAGTGGCCTTGGTTTAGCTATATGCCGCGGCATGATTGGTGCCCATGGCGGCACGATTATGGCCGGTACTGGTGAGAGTGGGCGAGGCACGGCGATTATTATTACGCTGCCACTGTTAGGGGCAGACATCAGGAGGGGTGATGAAGAGTGAAGGCAGCGGTCGTATTTTGATTGTTGACGATGAGCAGCAGATTCGGCGTTTTCTGCGTATCAGTCTCGCCTCTCAGGGCTATGGGGTTTTGGAGGCGGAGAACGGTAAGCAGGCATTAGCCATGGTGTATACCCAAGCGCCTGACGTCGTGCTGCTCGATTTAGGCTTGCCTGATATGGATGGTCATGAAGTACTGCAGGGGATACGTGAGCACAGCACGGTGCCGGTCATTGTGGTATCTGTTCGTGATCGTGAAGAAGAAAAAGTCTTTTCGTTGGATAACGGTGCCAACGATTACGTTACTAAGCCCTTTGGTATTCAAGAATTGCTTGCGCGTATAAGAGCGGTATTGCGCTTGGCCCAGAAGGCGCGGGGAGAACAAACATCAAGTTACTATGTCAGTCAGGAGCTAGCGATTGATCTGGAATTAAGGCGGGTCACACTACAGCAAGAAAATGTGCATTTAACTCGAAAAGAGTTTGCTGTGTTAGCGCGCCTGTGTCGCTACGCTGGGCGTGTCGTGACGCAGACTCAGTTGTTAAAAGAAATTTGGGGGCCAACGCATGTTGATGATACGCACTACTTGCGGATTGTGATCAGTCGCCTGCGGCAGAAGCTAGGAGATGACCCGCAAACACCGACCCTGCTTCAAACAGAAGCAGGCGTTGGGTATCGGTTATTGGTAGAAGCTGCGCTGCGCCCTGAAACGTAGCATCGTTCTAACGATATTAGCGTCGCCAGAACATGGGGGTGAGCAGTACCACGACCGTTAAAATTTCCAGGCGACCCATTAACATACCGATGCACAGTAGCCATTTAGCTGCATCGGGTAGGGTTGCAAAGTTACCTGCCGGGCCAATGGTATCACCGAGACCAGGGCCTACGTTTGCTACCGCAGTGGCCGCACCAGAAAGGGCAGTGACTAAGTCCAAACCCAATGCGGACAGGCCCAACGCAAGCACCGCAATCGTGATAAAGAAGAAAAATGAAAAAGCCACCACGCTACGGGAAATATCACTGGTCACTGGCTGCTGGTTGTAGCGCGTTGTGAAAACGCCATTGGCATGAATCAGATAGCGCAGCTGGTTACGCAGCATCAGCATGGCGATTTGGAATCGGAAAATCTTCATACCGCCGCTAGTAGAGCCGCTGCAGCCACCTATAAACGTGAGATAGAAAAATGCCGCGATGGGCAGTGAACCCCACAGGGTGTAGTCGTCGGAGGCGTAGCCCGTGGTGGTCACGACTGAAATGACGTTAAACGTGACATGGGTGAGTGAGACAAACCAATCATCGCCTTGTAAAACACGCCACGCGCTGAGAATCAAGATCGCTGTTAGCAGCAGTTTTAACAAGCCGCGCACTTGCTGGTCTTTCCAAAGTGCGCTGCGGGATGTGCGAATAAAGCGAATATACAAGACAAACGGTAGCGCACCACTGAGCATAAAAAAGCTACCCATCCATAGTAGCCACGGCTGCTCAGCGTAGGCACCAAACGATGCGTCGGAGTTGGCAAAGCCCCCGGTCGCCAGCGATGTCATTCCATGTACAATGGCATCTAGAAGGTGCATTCCTCCTGCCCAATAGCTCAGCATGGCCACCAGTGTCAGACCTACATAGATACTTAGCGTCGCTTTGGCAATGCCGCCAGTACGGGGCATCACTTTATCGGACCAGTCGGAAGATTCAGTGTGAAATAGCCGCATGCCGCCAACTTTAAGAAACGGCAGAATGGCGATGCCCATGACGATAATGCCAATACCGCCCATCCACTGCATTAAGCCTCGCCACAGTTTTAGACCGTCGGATAACTCTTCGATCCCAGACAAAATAGTTGAACCGGTGGTGGTAATCGCCGAGACGGACTCAAAGACTGCATTAGTGACGCTAAGTTGGGGCGCACCCAAGATAAGCGGCAGGCTGGCAAAGCAGCTAATGCTGGTCCAACTGCCGGCCGTTAATATAAACATTTGCCAGGGCTTTAGCTCTAGCGACACACGGCGGGTGAGCAGCCAAGTAATAATTGTGGCGCTCAGAATAATGAGAAGCGACATCCCGAACGCGGGGGCGT
>SKHS01000304.1 GCA_007116835.1 Halomonas sp. | reverse complement strand
CTGCTCTTCTTGCCACTGGTCTGATGGCGGGTACCGCACACGCCCAGCAAGCCCAAGATCCTGCTCAAGATCCGATGGCTACCCAGCAAGCGCCCGCTCAGGATTTTACAGATGAACAGCTACAGCAGTTCGCCGATGCTTCTCAAGAAATCGCCGTGATCTCTCAAGAGTACACGCAGCGTCTGCAGGAAGCGCAAGACGAATCCACACAACAGGAAGTTCGTACCGAAGCCAACGACCGCATGATTGAAGTTGTTGAAGAGAGCGGCCTAGATGTAGATACCTTTAACGAAATTGGTCAGTCAATTCAGCAAGATCCTGAAATGATGCAGCGCGTTCAGGAAATGGCTAACCAGTCGTAATAGTCAACTGATGCTACGATGACAGGTTCTCCTTGAGCAAAAAAGTCGTCTAGCTCTGTTTTCTTGATCCAATGCAAGCCCAGCGTTTATGCGCTGGGCTTTTTTTATGACCGTTTCATCGCTTCTTTATACCGCTGGGGGTTTACGGTGCTGTTCATCCAAGACAAACTTCAACCATTGATGTTGCTGCCGGGCCAAGAGCAGGAGATCGCATGGATGTTGAACTGTTGGAAATACGTCAGCATATGGGGCAGTTTCCCCCGTTTGATGGCTTGTCGGATGAGTTACTGGACGCTATCGCCGAACAAGTAGCGGTTCGCTACTTTAAAACCGGCAGCTCTATTTTAAAGCTCAACGATATGCTTGATGAGCTGTGCTTCATTCGTAGTGGCGCCGTTGAGGTCTACCGTCGCCAGGGGGAACTTTATAACCGCCTGGGTGAGGGGGATATTTTTGGACACTTCAGCCTGCTAAGAGATCACAAGGTACGCCTGCCCGCCAAGGCCATTGAAGATACGTTGATTTACTTTATTCCTAATGTTGTCTTCCAGCGGCTATGTGAAGAAGATGACAATTTTGCCGATTTTGTTGAGTTGGAGCGTCCTCGTTTAGAGACCGCCGCAGAGCAACAGAAAAAGTCCAACGACATGATGGTGACGCGGATACGCAAGCTGGTGACGCGCTACCCTGTGATGGTGGAGTCGACCACTAGCGTTCATAAAGTTGCTCAGCAGATTAGTGATGCCCAGGCGTCAGCCGCGCTGGTCATTGATGAAGGTAGTAGCAATCCGCGTTACAGCTTCCAGGACAGCGAAGGTAAAACTTGGCAAGTATGCGGTATTCTCACGGATAGCGATTTCCGTACCCGTGTTGTCGCTGAAGGACTTTCGCCACAAACCGCGATCGGCGAGGTCATTTCCGAACGATTAATCACGATTCAGTCGGATGCCTCGGTGTACGAAGCGATGCTAACCATGCTGCGTAATAACGTCCACCACCTGCCCGTTATGTACCGCCAGCGCCCTGTGGGTGTGGTGCATCTTTCCGATATTATCCGTTACGAGACGCACAGCGGACTTTATCTAGTCAGCAATATTTTCAACCAGTCTAGCGCTCAAGGGTTAGCCAAACTAGCACCGGATGTGCGAGCCGCGTTTGTGCGGATGGTGCAAGAGGGGGCTAACTCGCAGATGGTAGGGAGTGCACTGTCGACCATTGGCCGTAGTTTCACGCGGCGCTTGCTGGAGCTTGCCGAAGAAGCGTTGGGTCCGCCGCCGGTGCCGTACTGTTTTATGGTTAACGGTTCCATGGCGCGAAACGAACAAAGTATCGTCACTGATCAGGATAATGCGCTGATTTTGTCGGATGCGTTTAACCCAGACGAGCATGATGCGTACTTCCATGCGTTGGCAGCCTTTGTCAGTGACGGTCTGGACGCTTGCGGTTACACCTACTGTAAGGGCAATGTCATGGCCACCAACCGTCAGTGGCGTCAGCCATTGCACGTGTGGAAGCGCTATTTTGAAGACTGGATGGCAAACCCAACGCCTGAAAAGCTTCTCCATAGTTCAATTTTTTTCGATCTCGACAGTATCTATGGTGAGGATATCTTTGTAGAAACGCTGCAGGACTTAATTGCCCAGACAGCGCCTAAGTCGCCGCTGTTTTTGGCTGCCATGGCGCGTAATGCATTAAACCGCACGCCGCCCCTTGGTTTTTTCCGCACTTTTGTCATGGAAAAGGATGGCAAGCATAATAATTCCATCAATCTAAAGCGGCGTGGCACCGCGCCGATGGTTGACCTTATCCGGGTGCATGCGCTGGCCTGTGGCTCCAAAGCGCAAAACTCGTTCCAGCGTTTAAACGATATTAGCAATACCCAGCTATTAGCCGCAGGAGTCAGTGACAAGCTCAGCTATGCGCTTGAATTTTTGTGCATGTCACGGATTCGCCACCAGGTGATTGACCTTCAGGAAGAGCGTGTTCCTGATAATAATATTGAGCCGGAGAATGTTGAAGACAGTGAGCGCCACACGCTTAAAGACGCTTTCCAAGTGCTCAGTAACGCGCAAAAATTCTTGAAATTCCGTTACCCATTGCCCGCACAGCGGCAGGGACGATAAGGTATGCATGGAATCCGGCCCCGCCAAAAAGTGGTTCAAGCAGACTGGGTAGGCTATATGAATGAGCGTGCCCAGCGTGCTCAAGATAGTGCGCTCCAGCGCTTTTTTTCAATGCCGCTGCCGCACCCCGATACCCCCATTGCCCAGGTGCCTATGGTCGCGCTGGACATGGAAACCACCGGCCTGGATGAGCGGCGCCATGCCATTGTCAGTATTGGGGTGGTGCCGTTTACCCTAGACCGCATCCCGCTGGCTCAGCGTCGCTATTGGGTGTTGAAGCCGCCACGGCCGTTGGATGAGGCATCTATTGCATATCACCATATTACGCATACGGAAATTGCTCATGCGCCCGACCTAGATGCGGTGCTGGATGAGCTGTTAAAGGTGCTTGCAGGGCGCTTGGTCGTGGTTCATTTTCGTAATATTGAACGCCCCTTTCTCGATGCCGCCGTAAAGGCACGACGAGGGGAGGGGTTGCTGTTTCCAATGATTGATACCATGTCGCTTGAAGCGCGAATGCACCGCCAATCGCTATGGGCGAGGTTTCGACGCTGGTTGGGGCGGCCGCCGGTGTCGATTCGCTTAAACGCAAGCCGTGAACGCTATGGCTTACCTGCTTATCAAGGTCATCACGCACTGGTTGACGCGCTAGCAACCGCCGAGTTGCTACAGGCGCAAATGAGTTATCACTACACGCCGGAAACGCCGTTAAAAGCGCTTTGGTGCTAACGACAGGGCTGTCGAACGATGACGACGTGAGTGAACGCCACCAATACAAACGGGCAGCCAAATGGCTGCCCGTTTGTG
>SKHS01000259.1 GCA_007116835.1 Halomonas sp. | reverse complement strand
CATGGCGTGGGGTCTGTCGGCAAAAAAGCGCAGCCCCTCGCCTACCCGCAGCGTTTGCCAACGCTCATCAATACGCAGCTCCATTTCCCCTTCTACCACGACAATATGCTCCACTACGCCACTGGCATGGGCAGAAGACTCACTTAGTGCACCGGGCGCCAGCTCAATCATAAACATTTCAAAGCCCAGCAGCGGATCGTACGGGAATAACAATCTCGCCTGCATACCAGCGCTATCGTCTCCCCACACTGACTCCCAGCCGTAGCGGTGAAGCTCTCCTAACGCGGGCTTATCGCCATCAAACAAGGTTGAAAAAGACACCCGAAAGCCGCTGGCAATTTTCCATAGTGTCGATACTGTTGGGCTCGATTCACCACGCTCTATCTGCCCTAGCATGGCTTTACTCACCCCCGTTTCCCCCGCAGCACGGTCGAGGCTCCAGCCACGATCTTTACGCAGCTTTTTAACAGTTCCCGCAACATGTTCAGCAATGGTGTATGGCTCACTTGCCATGTGACTCTCCTCGGTATTCATCTGAGTAGTTTACCGATTCGTTCGGCAATGCACACGGCCACACAAGGCTTGTGCGTTATTGCGCACAATGGTAGCCTTTCGCAACCGTGCGCTATAGCGCACAAGTTAACGCGCAAGCGAGGCAACCCAATGGAAGCGCCACAAACACTGCACTCCAACGACACGAACAAAACCACCTTCTGGCAAGACATCAGCGTCTCGACCGTGACGGCAGGCTTTGTGGCGGTAACGATTGGCTATACGAGCTCAGCGGCGATTATCTTCCAGGCGGCCGCAGCCGCAGGCGCTAGTACGGCGCAAATCAGCTCCTGGCTATGGGCACTGGGTATTGGCATGGGCATCACCTCGCTAGGGCTATCGTTGCGCTATCGAATGCCTTTATTGACCGCTTGGTCAACGCCAGGTGCCGCGTTCCTAGCCACCAGCCTGCCTGGCATTCCCATTGAGGAAGCCATTGGTGCTTTTCTGTTTTCCGCATTTCTTATTACGTTATGTGGCGTAACGGGGTTGTTTGAACGCCTCATGCGTTATATCCCAAGCGCGATTGCCGCCGCCTTATTAGCAGGCATTTTGCTACGCTTTGGCCTGGCACTCTTTAGCGAAATGGAAAACCAATGGCTGTTACCGCTGACGATGCTGGCAGCCTGGGTAGCCGGCCGTCGTCTTTGGCCAACCTTGGCAGTCCCCGGCGTGCTGCTAACGGGCATTGCTATCGCAATATGGCAGGGTCAAATCAGTGTTCAAGGGGTACCGTTAACACCAACGGTGCCCGTATTCACTGCGCCTGCTTTTTCTCTCACCACGCTTATTAGTATCGGCATACCGCTGTTTGTGATTACCATGGCGACCCAAAACTTACCTGGCGTGGCGGTATTGCGGGCAGCAGGCTACCGGCCAAATAGCTCACCACTGATTAGCTGGACAGGTGCTGCCACCCTGCTACTTGCCCCGTTTGGTGGCTATGCACTCAATATGGCGGCCATTAGCGCAGCCGTATGCATGGGGCCTGACGCCCACGCCAACCCACAAAGACGCTATACCGCAGGCGTTGCTGCTGGCGTTTTCTATATTGCAATGGGGGTGTTTGGTGCCACAGTGACTGGCGTATTTAATGCGCTGCCCAGCACGTTAGTGATGGCACTTGCGGGTATTGCACTATTGGGAACGCTGAGCAGCGGGTTGGCAAATGCATTTGAAAAAAGCGAGCACCGGGATGCCGCCATCGTCACGTTTTTGCTGACGGGCTCAGGGGTTAGCCTACTAGGGATTGGCGGCGCATTCTGGGGGCTTGTAGCAGGCTTAATCGTGCTCAGGTTCCGTCGTGATTGATAGCCATCACGACTGACCTAGTCGTACGCCCCCAGCGGCAAACAACGACAGCTTAACTGCTATATCGTAGCGTCTATATTTACATTGTACCTAGGCGCTCTTCATCTAATACGCCTGACATACGCACCATTGCCAGCGCTTCGTCTAAGCTGTCCATCTCTTCGATGACCATCAGCTCATGTTCTAAGCTAACCGGTTGGCCTGCTTTTTCAGAAAGCAGCTTTTCCAGTGTAGCAACATCCATACTGTCGTCTAAGCGGTGAACATCTACCGATGCGCTGCTCGTGCTGGGTAAGTAAATCGTGCCATTAGAGAAATCCACGGCGTAAGCAATAACGCCCGGCACAATAAAGAACAGCAATCCAACGCTATTGGCAATCGCCACAACGGGGTCGACGCTGCCGCTCATTTGACCTTTACGCTCAGGGTAAAAAATCGTCCCACAACCACTTAATGCCACAATGGAGACACCAACAACGGCCCCCGTTAACCAACGGCGCACTGCTTGTTGCATGAAGGTTCCCTCAAAATCTTAACGTACCGATAGCCACAGAAGGTGCCGCTTTTGTTTTAAACTGCTGCTATCGAGCCACAAAACAGGCAAAGTTTAGCACACTTGAACGGCGGCACACTGCAAACCGCGAATGTGCTATTTTGCCGCCTTACCCGCTTAGCCGTACAATGCCATATTCAACGCTCAAGTAAGCGCTAAATTATCTAACGATTCAGCATCACCCCTACAACCAAGGAATGCTCACGCCCATGCGCGCCAGCCAATTATTGATTGCGACATTGAAAGAGACCCCGGCCGACGCTGAAGTCATCAGCCACCAGTTAATGCTGCGCGCCGGTATGATCCGTCGTCTTACTTCCGGCCTTTATACATGGCTGCCGCTTGGCCTGCGTACACTGCGCAAAGTTGAAGCCATTGTCCGCGAAGAGATGAATCGCGCAGGTGCCCAGGAAGTGCTGATGCCTGCCGTGCAGCCTGCCGACCTGTGGCAAGAGTCTGGCCGCTGGGAGCAGTATGGCCCGGAACTTCTACGCCTGAAGGACCGCCACGAGCGGGATTACTGCGTAGGCCCTACCCATGAAGAAGTAATTACCGACCTGGTACGTAAAGAAATCGCCAGCTACAAGCAGTTGCCGGTTAACTTCTACCAAATCCAGACAAAATTCCGGGATGAAATTCGCCCTCGCTTTGGGGTGATGCGCTCTCGCGAGTTCATTATGAAAGACGCCTACTCCTTTCACCTGGACGAAGCCTCTCTCAAAGACACCTACCAGACCATGTACGATGCCTACACGCGCATCTTTACCCGCTTGGGTCTCGACTTCCGCCCGGTGATTGCCGACAACGGCTCGATTGGCGGCACTGGCTCTCACGAGTTTCATGTGCTGGCCGACTCGGGTGAAGACGATATCGTGTTCT
>SKHS01000085.1 GCA_007116835.1 Halomonas sp. | reverse complement strand
CAGATGAGCGAAATCGAGTTCGACCCGGACACTTACGAATCACTTCCGGCTTATAAACCCTCAGCATCCCGTGCCCAAATTGAAAAAGCGCTGACGATGCTCAACGAAGCCGATAAGCCGCTGATCGTGGCCGGTGGCGGCATCATCAATGCTGATGCTGCCGAGCAATTAGTTGAATTTGCTGAGCTAACCGGCGTGCCAGTGATCCCGACGCTGATGGGGTGGGGAACGATCCCTGATGACCACCCATTAATGGCGGGCATGGTGGGGCTGCAAACGTCGCATCGTTATGGCAATGCGACCATGCTGGCCTCTGACTTTGTTATGGGAATTGGTAATCGTTGGGCTAACCGACACACTGGTAATGTAGAAACGTATACAAAAGATAGAAAATTTGTTCATGTTGATATCGAACCTACGCAAATAGGCCGTATTTTCGGGCCTGATTACGGCATTGTTTCTGACGCGAAGCTCGCCCTAGACCTGTTTATCGACGTTGCTCGTGACATGAAGGCCAGCGGCCAGCTCAAAAACCGTAGTGCCTGGGCCCAAGAGTGTCAGGAGCGTAAGCGCACGCTACTGCGCAAAACGCACTTCGATAATGTGCCGGTGAAACCGCAGCGTGTTTACGAAGAGATGAATAAGGTGTTTGGCAAGAATGCACGCTACATCAGCACGATCGGTTTGTCTCAGATTGCCGGCGCTCAGTTCCTACACGTGTACAAGCCTCGGCACTGGATTAACTGTGGCCAAGCTGGGCCGCTAGGCTGGACAGTGCCTGCGGCACTGGGTGTTTGCCGTGCCGACCCTGAGGCCGAAGTGGTCGCGCTGTCTGGCGATTACGACTTCCAGTTTATGGTGGAAGAGCTAGCGGTTGGCGCACAGTTTAACTTGCCGTATATCCACGTGCTGGTGAACAACTCCTACCTCGGTTTGATTCGTCAGGCCCAGCGTGGCTTCGACATGGATTACTGTGTCCAGCTCTCGTTCAAGAACATTAACTACACCGACGAAGAAGCGGCGCTTGCTGAGTACGGCGTAGATCACGTATCGGTTGCTGAAGGCCTTGGCTGTAAAGCGCTGCGTGTCACTACACCCGATGAGATTGCCCCTGCGTTAGAGAAAGCGCGTGAGCTAATGCGCCAATACCGTGTGCCGGTGGTGGTGGAAATCATTCTAGAGCGCGTTACCAATATCTCGATGGGCACTGACCTTGATGGGGTTAATGAGTTCGAAGCGTTAGCTGAAAACCTTACCGATGCACCGAGTTCTATTGCCAGCCTGACGTAAGGCACCGAGGTGCTGCCAGGCAAGTCGCTGAAGTCGTTATTAAGACGCTAAAACGTTAGGAGAACACTATGGCTAAGTTTGCCGCGAATCTCAGTATGCTGTTCACTGAAGTCGATTTTCTTGATCGCTTTGAAGCCGCCGCAAAGGCGGGTTTTAAAGGGGTTGAGTACCTTTTTCCCTATGACTATGCGGCAGCTGACATCAAGCAGCGCTTGGATGCGAATGGCCTAATCCAAGTGCTGCACAACTTACCTGCGGGAGATTGGGGAGCAGGCGAGCGAGGCATTGCTTGCCATCCCGACCGGGTAGATGAGTTTCGTGCCGGTGTGGATAAAGCGATCGACTATGCCACTACGCTTGAGTGCAAGCAGGTGAACTGCCTTGCGGGTATTCAGCCTGAGGGCGTTAGTGATGCTGAAGCTCACCGTACCCTGGTCGAAAACCTTCGCTACGCTGCCGAAAAACTCAAAGCAGCCGGCATTTTGCTGCTTGCAGAACCTATCAATACCCGTGACATTCCTGGCTTTTTCCTTAATCGCACCGAACAGGCGTTGGCACTTTTTGACGAAGTCGGCAGCGATAATTTAAAGCTGCAGTACGACATCTATCACATGCAAATCATGGAGGGCGATCTTGCGCCCACTATTGAAAAGCATTTCGCGCGTATCGCCCACGTGCAGCTGGCGGATAACCCAGGGCGCCATGAGCCAGGAACGGGTGAGATCAATTATCCCTTCTTATTTAGCCACCTACAGCAGCTTGGCTATGACGGCTGGATCGGCTGTGAGTACAAGCCCAAGGCCACGACAGTCGAAGGGTTAGGTTGGCTAGATAAGACGCGTTAACCCTGTGTGACGTACAGCAGGCAAGTGAGTAGATAGTCGATAATTCAAGAAATCTAAATCATTTGGAAACAATAGGTTGGTTTCTGAAAGACGCGAATGGAGAACAATTATGAGTAACATCGGTTTTATTGGTTTAGGCATTATGGGTCGTCCTATGGCGGGTCACCTGCTCGACGCTGGCCACTCGTTGGTGACCGTTAAACGCGGCACCTTGGATGCTGCGCTTGCCGAAAAAGGCATGAGTGAAGTCGCTTCACCCAAAGCGGTGGCTGAAGCGTCTGACGTCATTATCACCATGGTGCCCGACACGCCCGATGTCGAAAGCGTGTTATTTGGTGAGGAAGGCGTGATTGAAGGCCTGAAGCCCGGCACGCTGGTGATCGATATGAGCTCCATTGCCCCGGTGCAGACTCAGGCATTTGCCAAGCGGATTACCGAGGCAGGCGGGGAGTTTGTCGATGCGCCGGTTTCTGGTGGTGAAGGTGGTGCGATTAACGCCGCGCTTACCATCATGGTGGGCGCAACTACGGAAGGGTTTGAGCGAGCCAAGCCATACCTGGAGGTTGTTGGGAAGACGATTACCCACATTGGCGGCCACGGTGCAGGTCAGACGTGTAAAGTAGCCAACCAGATTGTGGTAGCACTGACCATTGAGGCAGTGGCAGAAGGGTTGCTGTTTGCCTCTAAAGCAGGTGCGGATGTCGCTAAAGTGCGTGAATCATTAATGGGCGGTTTAGCTCAATCGAAAATCCTCGATGTTCATGGCGAGCGCATGATCAAGCGCACCTTTGAGCCTGGGTTCCGCGTTCGTCTGCACCAGAAAGATCTCAACTTAGCGTTAGAAGGTGCCAGGACGTTAAACCTGTCATTGCCAGGCACCGCCAATGCACAGCAGTTGTTCCAAGCGTGTGCCGCTAATGGGGGCGAAGATTGGGATCACGCAGGTATTGTGCGCGCTTTAGAGAAGCTGGCAGACCATGAGGTTGGCCAATAACGCGCTTTTGTCAGGCAGGCCAGCGTCTGTTGGCCTGCCATTAAGTTCTTTGTTTGCGTTCTTTTCTAAGCTCCTTTCTGAGCCCTTCTCCTGTCCCTGCCCGAGGAGTCTTTTGATGAATTCCCTTGTTCGCTTGACGCCTTTTACCAGTGAAGAGGCAACCCGCCAGTG
>SKHS01000277.1 GCA_007116835.1 Halomonas sp. | reverse complement strand
TACGCCCGGTGATGAGCTTGCGTTCGGAAATCATTGCCCTGCGCGAGCTTGATGAAGGCGAATCCGTGGGGTATGGCGGTCGCTGGAAGGCGCCGCGACGCTCTAAAATTGCCGTGGTGGCGGCAGGTTATGGCGATGGCTATGACCGCCATGCGGTAGATGGCACCCCGGTGTTGGTGAACGGCCAGCGCTGTGCTATTGCGGGTAAGGTCTCTATGGATATGCTGACAGTGGATGTTACCGATGTGCCCAACGTTGCTATTGGTAGCGAAGTCGTGCTGTGGGGAACCGCCAGCAACGGTGCTGTGCTACCGGTAGATGAAGTGGCGCGTTACTGCGATACCATCAGCTATACCTTGTTGACTGGGGTACTGCCCAGAGCGCCGCGGCACTATCACGCGGCTAATGAGTAAAACGGTTATCTTATGTCTAAAACGTCGTCTGCACGCTCTTTCGCACATCCTCGTTACTGGCCTACCTGGCTCGCTATTGGCGCTATGGTCGTGGCCGCCTGGTTGCCGTGGCGCCTTAAGCTGTGGGTGGGGAAAATCATTGGCCTGCTGGCGTGGCGTTTCGCGAAGCGTCGTCGACAGATCACCGCAACCAACATTGCCCTGTGCTTCCCTGAAAAAAGCCCTGACCAGCAGCACCAGCTGGTGAAAGAGACCTTTATCGCCAACGGGATAGGGCTAGTTGAAACAGCAACGGGTTGGTGTCGTGACGCGGAGGGGCTGCGTCATCGTGTGGCCTATCATGGCCAAGAGCACTTAGCCCGAGCCAAAGCGCAGGGTAAAGGTGTGTTGGTGGTGGGAATACATTTCTCAACGCTGGATTTAGGCGGGGCGTTGCACTCGCTATTTTTCCCGGCGGATGTGGTGTATCGCCCGCATAATAACCCGTTGTTTGAGCGCTTCATGACCCGCGCCCGTTCGCGTATTTTTGGTCAGGCGATTGACCGCCATGATTTGCGCGGCGTTGTACGCAGGATCAAAGCAGGCCACATTGTGTGGTACTCGCCTGACCAGGATTTTGGCCGCGATGTTAGCGTATTTGCGCCACTGTTCGGTCAGCAAGCTGCCACGATTAGACTGACCGCAAAAATCGCCCGCATGACTGGCGCGCCAGTAGTACCGCTGATGTTTCATCGCAACCCAGATAATCGCAGTTACACTATTGAGTGCTTGCCTGCGTTTGAAAACTTTCCCAGTCGAGATGAAGTGGCCGATGCTACTCGGGTGAATGAGTTTATCGAACGGGCAATTCGTAAGCACCCAGAACAATACTTGTGGCTCCATCGGCGATTTAAAACGCGCCCTGAAGGCGAGTCAGGTCTTTACTAGCGATAGCGGCTGTCTGCAATGGTCGAAAAAATGACCCAAAAAAACCGTCCTGCGAGTATGGCAGGACGGTTTTCGGTTGCTGAGTGCGTGGGTTAGTCGAGATTGCGGGAATAGAAAATCTCTAACATCTCTTTACGCAGTCGGCTTTCAATATCGCGTGCTTCTTCAAACGTAATATCGCGGCGAGAGGTGCCGAATAGATAGTTATCTAGTTCGAAATCTTTCAGCAGCATCTTAGTGTGGAACATGTTTTCTTGATACACGTTTACATCAATCATTTGATAGGCCTGCTTGGTATCTTCTGCCAAGTAGTCCTGAATTGACGTAATATCGTGATCGATAAACAGCTTTTTGCCATCGACGTCGCGGGTAAAACCACGAACGCGGTAGTCAGTGGTAACGATGTCAGAGTCAAAGCTGTGGATCAGGTAGTTCAGCGCTTTTAGCGGGCTAATGTGACCACAGGTAGACACGTCAATGTCTAATCGAAAAGTGCTGATGCCGTTGTCAGGGTGTGACTCAGGGTAGCTGTGCACCGTGACGTGGCTTTTATCAAGATGTGCCACCACTGTTTCGGGCAGTGGGCCAGGGCCGGGCTCGGTTTGCTCTGGATGGGATTCATCCAGTTCGTGCTCAGCGATCAGAATCGTAACGCTGGCCCCATGGGGCTCATAGTCTTGACGAGCAATATTAAGCACATGAGCGCCGATAATATTGGTGACGTCTTTTAGAATCTGCGTTAAACGTTCGGCGTTGTAAAGCTCATCGATATAGTCGATGTAAGCTGCACGCTGCTCTTCGGTTTTGGCGTAACAGATGTCGTAAATGTTAAAGCTCAACGAGCTAGTCAGGTTGTTAAACCCGTGGAGTCGGAGATTATCTGACACGTCCGAACCTCCCTATGGCAGATGAAAACACCCCGACGAGCCAGCGCCGGAACCGATAAAAACTTGTCACCGTGATGCTGGGAGCACTTTCTGCAAAGCGCCCGTTTGCTACGCAGTAGGGGTATAAACAAGCGGGCGTATTATGCCCGCCTAGGCTACGGTATGCATCCGGTCGCGCCATTTTTTTTAAGGCTGACACTAAGACGGTCGTGAAGACGGTTTTACAGGCAGTTGTAAAAACAGCTTTCAGTACCGTGGAAAGGTGATGCCCCGAGTCACTCAAGCCTCGACAATCTCAAAAGAGTGGGTGATCTCAACGCCACCTTGTACCAACATGATAGAGGCGCTGCAGTACTTCTCTGCAGAGAGCTCAACGGCTCGCTGCACTTGCTTCTCTTTTAAGTTGCGACCAGTCACTACAAAGTGCACGTGGATGCTGGTAAACACGGCGGGCACTTCATCGGCGCGCTTGGCATCCAGTTCTGCCACACAGTCGGTGACGTCAGCGCGGGCTTTATCGAGAATATTCAAGATATCAAATGCGGTGCAGCTCCCCATGCCCATCAGCAGCATTTCCATGGGGCGTGGTCCGGTATTGCGGCCGCCATGGTCAGGCGGGCCGTCGATAACAACACTATGCCCGCTACCTGATTCCGCAATAAACTGGCGGCCGTCTGTCCATTTTACCCGTGCTTTCACGTTGCTCTCCTCATCTAGGCGACGAAAGGTAAGTCGCGCAGCATAACATTTCTATCGTTGAGCGCACTGCTTCATCGCAGGCTTCCCTGCTGCGATGCTAACAGGAAGTGCTCAAGGGCATTTAGCCGCTCAGGTGTGCCGACATCGACCCAGTGGCTTGCCGTGTGTTCACCGCTGACGCGATGGTTGGCCATGGCTTGCTTTAACAGGGGCGCCAGGGCAAATGCGCCCGGTGGCTGGTTGGCCACCAGCTCCGGCCGTAGCAGGCTAATGCCCGAGAAGGTTAGGCGCGGTTTGCTGTGGGTGTCTACGCGTCCCTTGGTAAGGCCAAAATCGCCGCTAGGGTGGTGGGGGGGATTATCGACCAACACTAAATGCG
>SKHS01000175.1 GCA_007116835.1 Halomonas sp. | reverse complement strand
GTCTGGCTCCCCTCCATCAGTCCCATGGACTGGCACCTATCAAGCTGTTGATGAAGAAAATGCCGGCGGTGCCGCAAATTGCCTGCTTCGATACCGCGTTTCATGCTCATCAACCCTGGGTGGCTCGGCAGTTTGCGCTGCCGCGTGAGCTGACTGCCAAAGGGCTGGTTCGTTATGGTTTCCATGGCCTTTCCTATGATTATATCCAGCGCACGTTGCCGAGTGTTTTGCCTGATAATGCACCGCGTTCGCGAGTGATTGTCGCGCATCTGGGCAACGGTGCCAGTCTGTGTGCTATCCGCGACGGCGTAAGCGTGGCTTCAACCATGGGGTTTACCGCGCTTGAGGGAATGCCCATGGGGACGCGCTCTGGTGCGTTGGACCCAGGGTTGGTACTGCATTTGATTAGCCATGAGGAGATGAGTGTCGAGGACGTTTCGACGCTCTTGTACAAGCGTTCAGGGCTGCTGGGTGTGTCCGGTCTTAGCAGCGATATGCGTGAACTGCTTGCAAGTGATGCCCCAGAAGCACAGGAAGCGATAGCGCTATACTGCTATCGCGCCGCGCGGGAAATCGCCAGCTTGGCTGGGGCGCTCGGTGGGCTTGACCAGCTTGTGTTTACCGCAGGTATTGGCGAACACGCAGCGCCTGTGCGTGCGCGTATTGTGGCGCAGTGTGAGTGGTTGGGTATGCAGCTTGATAGCCAGGCCAATGGCCGCGATGCTGAATGTATCTCTTTGCCTGACAGTCGTGTAGGTGTCTGGGTTATTCCGACGGATGAAGAGCGAGTGATTGCCAGTGATTGTTTGGCGTTGCTAAATACGTAATCGAACGCTTGGTTGGGGGGCTCGCATGGCAGCCCCTGACCACGGCTATCCAGGCAATGCAACTTAGGTGAGGCAATCAGGGAATCCTAATTCCTCTGCCATAATGCCACTGATCTGCTAAAATCCCCGGCTTTTGTAGGCTCACTCACTACTTATTCTCGGGAACTTTAATGAACGCAGTCATTCTTGCTGTGCTGGTCATGGTGGCGCTTTCGC
The DNA here is from genome assembly GCA_007116835.1 of Halomonas sp. Taxonomy (GTDB): domain Bacteria; phylum Pseudomonadota; class Gammaproteobacteria; order Pseudomonadales; family Halomonadaceae; genus Vreelandella. The sequence continues at coordinate 2,304 of SKHS01000175.1, read as the reverse complement.
TTGCTCGTGTCTCCGTTGTGTTTGCATTAGTGGTTGGTGCGCTGGTGGGTGGCTTAGTGGGCGGCCTGTCGCTTGATGAAACTCTCAGTGCATTCAATGACGGGGTGGGTGGCGGTGCCCAAGTTGCACTTGCCTATGCCACGCTAGGTGCGTTTGCGGTGGCTATATCTCGCTCGGGGCTTCCCGATATGCTGGCTAATCGCCTGATTACGATGCTGGGTAAAGAAGCCACCGAGGCGCATCAAGCGCGGGTAAAGGTGTTCTTGCTTGTTGCAGTGCTTTTGGTCGCTATTTCATCGCAAAATGCTATTCCGGTGCATATTGCCTTTATACCGGTGCTGATTCCGCCGCTATTGGTGGTAATGAATCGCCTTCAGCTTGACCGTCGTGCTGTGGCGTGTGCGCTGACCTTTGGGTTAACCGCACCTTACATGCTGCTGCCAGTAGGGTTCGGCGCGATCTTTTTAAATGATATTTTGTTGGCCAATCTAAACAACGCCGGTGAGCCGTTTGGTCTGGAAATCACGCGGGGGATGGTGCCTATGGCAATGGCTATTCCGGTGGGTGGGATGGCCATTGGTTTGTTAGTGGCGCTGTTTTTCAGCTATCGCGGGCAGCGTGAGTACGCCAGCAAAGACCTTGTGACGACTAACGCTCAGCAGGGGCATACGCCTGCCAAGCCCCATCTGCTTGGGCTGGTGATGTCGGGCGTGGCGATTGTGGCCGCGTTGGGGTTGCAGCTTTATACCGGCTCTATGATTGTGGGTGGCCTAGTAGGCATTGCGTTGCTTTCACTGGGTGGCATTTTTAAGTGGCGAGAAGCAGATGATCTGTTTACCAGCGGTATGCGAATGATGGCACTGATTGGTTTCATTATGATCTCTGCCGCTGGCTTTGCCGAGGTGATGAGAACCACCGGTGAAATCGATTCATTAGTAGCTGGTGCGTTTGATCTGTTTGGCGATAACCGCGGATTGGCGGCGCTGGTGATGCTACTGGTGGGGCTGTTTATTACCTTGGGGATTGGCTCATCGTTTTCGACCATTCCTATTATTGCGGCAATTTTTGTCCCGCTGGCAGTGCAGTTCGGTTTTTCGCCAATGGCGACGGTAGTGTTGGTGGGTACGGCGGCTGCACTGGGCGATGCTGGCTCGCCTGCGTCTGATTCCACGCTTGGGCCAACCTCTGGGCTAAATGTTGACGGCCAGCATGACCATATGTGGGACAGCGTGGTGCCGACCTTCCTGCATTACAATATACCGCTGATTGCTTTTGGCTGGTTGGCAGCGATGTCGCTTTAAGCACCATGTTTGCAGCAACGTGTAGGTAAGCGGTAGCAATAGAAGGGGCAGCCATTGGCTGCCCCTTTTGGTAGGTACGTTTTGGTAGGTACGTTTTGGTAGGTATGTTTTGCTAGATTGGTAGCTTAGATGAGGTGTTTAGACTTCCCGGCTATCGGGCAGGTGAGACTCAAAGGCGCTGAGCAGGCCGCGTAGTAAGGAGAGCTCCTTACGGCTGGGCTGAGCGCGGGAAAATAGCGCCTGAAGCTGTTCTTCCGTGCGGGCGTGGGGCTGGGTAAGAAAGCCGCTTTGTTGCATTAGCCTTCCAAGATGGTCTTGAAAATGCACAAATTGCTCACGGCTAGGCGGTGTTGCTTCCAGCGGCCGTTGGTACATAAAGTGGCTATCATCACGTCTGCGCCAAGCGCGGTGAACTTCATAGGCTAAAATCTGCACGGCCTGTGAGAGATTTAAAATACCGTATTCAGGGTTGGCGGGTATGCTGACTTGGTGGGTGCAGCAGCGTATCTCATCGTTGGTGAGGCCTGAGCGTTCTCGCCCGAACACTAATGCAACCGGTGCCTGTGCAGCGTTCTCGATGACTTGCTGCGCCATGTCATCCGGTTCATCGAAATGGGGAAGCGGCAAGCTGCGAAGCCTGGCACTGGCTCCCACCACTTGAACGCAGTCGCTAACCGCCTCTTCAAGGCTATTGACACAACGGGCATGCTCAAGCACATCCGTTGCGCCTGCGGCCATGCGGGTTGCTTCTTCGTCGGGGAATGCGCGTGGATTAACCAATATGAGCTCGGATAAGCCCATGGTTTTCATCGCGCGGGCGGTGGCGCCAATGTTCCCAGGGTGGAAGGTTTGCACCAGTACGATACGGATATTGGAAAGCACGGTAATGAAGACCTACAAGCTGCCGGATAAAGGCGCTGATGGTAGCATGCTTTTAACTATCGTCAGAGGCAGGAAAGGGGGAGGCGTTTTTAAATAAAAGAACCCCGCACGTGGCGGGGTT
>SKHS01000084.1 GCA_007116835.1 Halomonas sp. | reverse complement strand
TGTTGCCAAAGAAATGAAGCGTAGAGGAATGGATTTGCCGCTGCTGATTGGCGGTGCCACGACCTCTAAAGCGCATACCGCGGTAAAAATTGAGCCACAGTACGATCACCCGGTGATTTACGTGACCGATGCTTCCCGAGCCGTTGGGGTAGCGGGTCGCTTGCTGGCACCCAATCTGAAAGAAGCCTACGTTAGCGAAATTCGTGAAGAGTATGAAAAAGTACGCGAACGTAACGCCAAACGTCGCCCAAAAGCAGCGGATTTGGATTACACCCAAGCTCGAAAACGGCGCTTTCGTACCGACTGGAACAGCCACACTCCGGTTAAGCCCCAAGTGTTGGGTCTTAAAACCTTCGATGACTATGATCTTGAAGAGCTGGTAGAGCGAATCGACTGGACGCCATTCTTTATGAGCTGGCAGTTGGCCGGCAAGTACCCCAAAATACTTGAAGATGAAATAGTTGGCGATGCTGCACGCAATTTGTTTGCCGATGCCAAGGTAATGCTGCGCAAGCTAATCGACGAAAAACGCGTACAGGCACGGGGTGTGATTGGCTTATGGCCCGCTAACAGTGTTGATGACGATGTCATCGAAGTCTATGCCGATGAAAGCCGTACCGAGGTCGTTGAGCGATTGCACCACATTCGCCAGCAGACCACCAAAGGGCGTGACGGTATTTGCTACAGCTTGGCCGACTTTATTGCCCCCAAAGAGAGCGGTAAGGCAGACTGGATTGGCGGCTTTGCGGTCACCACTGGCCATGGCGTTGATGAGCTCTCCAAGGCCTATGAAGCGGCCGGCGATGATTACAACGCTATTATGGTCCAAGCATTAACCGACCGTTTGGCAGAGGCGTTTGCCGAACGTATGCACGAGCGTGTGCGTAAAGAGTTCTGGGGCTATGTGCCGGAAGAAACGCTGGATAATGACGCCCTAATTGCCGAGAAATATCAGGGTATCCGCCCTGCTCCCGGCTATCCAGCCTGCCCTGACCATACCGAAAAGGCCACGCTGTTCCGGCTGCTTGATGCGACACAAAACACCGGCTTGGCGCTGACCGAAAACTTTGCCATGTGGCCTGCGGCAGCAGTGTCTGGCTGGTACTTCGCACACCCCCAGTCAAAATACTTCTCTACGGGCAAAATCACTCGGGATCAAGTGGAAGCAATTGCACAGCGTAAGCAGATGCCGTTAGTGGAAATGGAGCGCTGGCTATCGCCGGTGCTCTCTTACGACCCTAGCTAATCCTCGCTAATGTCGCCTGTGGTACGCCGCCAAGGTAGGGTCATGCGTTTAGCCCTACCCATCATGCTGGGCATGCTCTCACAGAGCATGCTTAACCTTATTGACGCTGCGCTCGTTGGCCATTTAGGCCAAGAAGCACTAGCAGGCGTTGGTATCGGCGGTTATGCCATGTTTATGATGACGGCGCTGGTCTTTGGCCTCTCCTCCAGCGTCCAGTCACAAACCTCTCAGGATCTGGGCGCAAAACACTTCCCACTGACTCGCTCACTTCACTCGGGCTTGCTCATCGCGGTAATCGTCGCCCTTCCACTCTCGTGCCTGGCATGGTGGCAAGCGCCTTGGCTCATACAAGTGATTGCGCCTGACGATGATGTGACGGCCATTGCCGTGGAGTATTTCCGCTGGCGCGTGGTGTCGTTAACAGCGATTGCCCTGACGCTTTGCTTTCGTGGTTACTGGAACGGACGACAGCACACGCACCTTTACCTACGCATTATTGTGATTGTGCATGTGTTTAACGTAATTGCCAGCGCCGGGCTAATTTACGGCATCGGCGGCCTTCCGGCGCTGGGTGTCAGTGGCGCGGGTATTGGTACAACGCTTTCGTTACTGCTTGGGCTACTCATTTGGGCAGGTGTAACGTATCACGCTGGTGCGCTTACCCAACAAAAGCAGACGTTGCACTCACTACGCACGACGCTATTTCTTGCGTTTCCTCACTCCATGCAACAAGTGTGGTTCGCAGCGGGGTATGTCGTGTTGTTCTGGTTATTGGGTAAGATGGGCACAGAGAGTGTTGCTGTCGGCCATGTGCTAGTGAACTTGTCATTGCTGCTTATTTTGCCTGGAGTTGGGGTTGGCGTCGCAGCGATGAGCCTAGTGGGTGAAGCGCTAGGACGGGATGACCAACGAGCGGCACACCGCTGGGGAATCGATGCACTTAGCGTTGCTGGCATGCTACTAGCGGTTCTGGCACTACCTATGCTGTTGTTCCCTGCCGCTGTTCTGACTATTTTCTTTGATGACCCTTCGCTCATTCAGCTCGGTACGTTACCGCTACAGATAACCGGTCTTATGATTGTGCTGGATGCAGCCGCCCTGGTGCTGGCTCAGGCGTTAATGGGCGCCGGAGCCCAGCGGACCGTGATGCTATTAACGTTGAGTATGCAGTGGTTGGTCTTCCTGCCGCTGGCTTGGTGGATAGGCATTGAGTTGGAGCATGGGCTACTCGGTGTATGGCTAGTGCAGCTCTTTTACCGCATGCTCAATTCCAGCAGTTTCTTATGGGTGTGGCAGCGTCGACGCTGGCTAGCTCAAGCGCTATGACTTATAAGCCTCAAATACCATTTAGCGATAAAAAGATAATTATATATTCTTTTGTAGAATATGACGCCCGCGTTAAGGTGACGGCACATTACCGTCCGTCTCGACGTGACCATTTCGCTTTTAGCAGGATCGTGCCACATGTACCGTTATGATATTCACGACCAAACGTTGGTTGACGAGCGCGTCGCTCAGTTTCGTGACCAAATGGACCGCTACCGCGCCGGGCGTTTGGGAGAAGAAGAGTTTCGCCCGCTGCGACTCCAAAACGGCCTGTATATTCAGAAGCATGCGCCAATGCTGCGGATTGCCATTCCTTACGGCATGCTGGCGGGCGAGCAACTTCGCGCGCTGGCGGATATTACTCGCCGCTATGACCGTGGCTATGGCCACTTCACGACTCGGCAAAACCTGCAGCTTAACTGGCCAGCCCTGGAAGACGTGCCCGATATTTTGGCAGATCTAGCCAAGGTACAAATGCACGCCATTCAGACCAGCGGCAACTGTATCCGCAATACTACCAGTGATCAGTTCGCCGGTATTGCAGGTGATGAGGTGGAAGATCCACGCCCTTGGTGTGAGTTAATTCGCCAGTGGTCGACGTTACATCCTGAGTTCGCCTATCTGCCGCGCAAATTTAAAATTGCCGTTAGTGGTGCAGCACAGGATCGCGCGGCTATCCAAGTGCATGATATCGGCCTACGTCTTTGGCATAACGAAGACGGTGAAGTGCGCATTAAAGTACTGGCTGGTGGTGGTCTTGGCCGCACGCCAATGATTGGCGA
>SKHS01000098.1 GCA_007116835.1 Halomonas sp. | reverse complement strand
GCCTTCCAGAAACTCTTCAATCACCACTCGAGCACCCGCACCGCCAAAGGCATTCGCTTCTAACATATCGCGAATAGCCGCTTCGGCTTCGGCTTCACTCATCGCTACGATAACGCCTTTGCCTGCCGCCAAGCCGTCAGCTTTGATGACAATCGGTGCGCCCACATCCGCTAAGTAAGCTAGCGCAGGCTCCACGGCGGTAAACGTCTGGTAATCAGCGGTTGGAATCTGGTGTCGGGCAAGAAAGTCTTTTGTAAACGACTTAGAGCCTTCCAGCTCTGCAGCACGCTGGGTGGGGCCAAAAATAGTTAAACCCGCCGCTTGAAAGCGATCAACAACCCCTTCAACCAACGGTGCTTCAGGGCCTACCACCGTTAACGCCACCTGCTCACGTTGGGCAAACTCAACCAGGGCATCCAAATCCGTTGCGCCGATATCCACATTGGTCAGTTTGGCTTCAGTGGCGGTGCCAGCATTACCTGGTGCCACAAATACCTGCTCAACATCACTGGACTGCGCCAACTTCCACGCTAGTGCATGCTCGCGGCCGCCACCACCTATCATCAAAACGTTCATCATCATCCTTCTTCAACGGGAGAGCCTAAGCCTCGCTGGGCATAGTTGACTGTTGGTTGACTAAAGCTGGGGCGCATTATGCCACAACGCAGGTGCCAGTGGCCTCAGGCGTCCTTATCAGACTTTTCGTCGTCATCAGTTTGCGTTGGCTGGTTGAGCGTCTTTTGCCAAAAACGCATATTTTCTTCTGCCAACTCACGCATGAACTCAATGGGAGAGTGGCGTATTGCGTTCTTCCATTGGCTTTGCATGCGTTTTTGCTGCTCCAGCATTAGCTGGGTGCCTTGCTCTAAATAACGCGACAAAGGCAATGGCGACGACATATCGTAAACGCGGATAAGCTGTGCCAGCAGATCATTAGAGAACACTTCGGCCTCACTGTCGGCCTGCTCTTGTTCGATAATAATCGACAGCAAAATAGTACGCGTTAAGTCTTCGCCACTTTTGGCATCCTCGACGCGGAAGGGCTCTTCTTCGATAATCAAACGTCGCAGATCTTCAAGCGTCACATAACGGCTTTGTTGGGTGTCGTATAACCGACGGTTTGCATACTTACGAATTACGCGCACAACGCATCTCCTTCAACGCGGTAGAGGCTTTTGTCGCCGTTGCTGCTATTGTGCCTGCAACATGCGCCTATGCAAGCCACCTTAACGGATTAATGCTGTTAGACGTGTTTTCTTTTTGACCAATAGACGATGACCCATGAATCTGATCCTGCTTGATCCAAGCGAAGTGGAAGGCGCTTACGCCCGCCTTACCGACGCACGCCGCATCACCCATTTACGCGAGGTACACCGTGCGACTGCGGGAAGCCAACTGACGGTTGGCTTGCAAGGAGGCGCAATGGGTAAAGCACAGCTAGTGGAACTCAGCGATACCCAGGCACTATTTTCTCTAGAAAGCCTTACTGAATCTCCCCCTGCGCCCTTACCAGTACATTTAGTGCTAGCGCTGCCCAGGCCAAGAATGCTGGCACGAACGCTTGAGCATGTGACAGCTCTTGGGGTGAAAAATATCACGCTGCTACATACGAAACGGGTTGAGAAAAGCTACTGGCAGTCACCAGAACTACGCCCGGAGAAAATTCATCAACACTTAGTATTAGGCCTTGAGCAGGCACGCGACACCCACTTACCCACGGTGACACTCAGCAAAGGGTTTCGTCCCTTCTTAGAAGAACAGCTACCTACCTTGCTTAACGGTCACCGCGGTTTAGTCGCTCACCCAGGCATGGCGAATGCTTGCCCACGGGATATCCAGGAAAGGACGCTGCTACTCGTTGGGCCTGAAGGCGGGTTTATTCCTTGGGAGGTCGAGAAACTACTTGAGGCAGGCTGCGAAGGTATGCACCTTGGCCCTCGCATCCTACGGGTAGAAACCGCCGTGACGGCGCTGTTAGCACGACTTTTTTAAAAAGACAGCGTTAGAGCAGCGCCAGGCAGTAAGAAAGTAGGTTAAGTCTGCTCATCTTCCGAATCGTGGGGCACGTAAGCGGCATCTTCTCCACACTCAGGGTTTTGAAGGAACGTACTGCGCACGTCAAGCAAACCCAAGTGGCTAATTGAGCGACGTCCCAACAGTAGCGGGTAGGTCATTTCCTCACGATCACGCAAGCTAAACTGCTCTTCGTATATGGTGTCGCCCATACAGATGTCCATTAGCACCACGGGGCGCTCATCACGGCCACCGGCACCGCGTACGGTAAGTTCACGGTACAGTGGCCGCTCAATTTCATCGCTAAACACTTTGCCGCTTGCTTGATCTTCAAGCTTTAGGCGAAAGCGCACCCACTCCTCTCCCTCTTTTTCAAACAACTCAATATCACGTGTTTCGAGCGAGGAGGGAAGCGCACCGCTGTCCAGCTTGGCTTTTACCGCAATTCCCCAAAGCTCGACAAAAGCATTTTCAACCCAACCAAACACCTTATCGTCTGCGTATAGCGAGGCGCTGGTTAACAGTGCGCCAGCCATCAAACCGGTGCTCAGCATGCCTGAGAATATATTCCTCATTACACTTCATCCTTGGTCAACGTGTCTTCACAAACAAGCCGCTAAACGGCTAGCGAAGGCGCTCTAGCAGAGATTGAGTCGCGAAGCCATCCGGTGTAAGGCCTTGATCACGCTGGAAGGCACGCAAACCCTGACGGGTATTCGGCCCCATAATGCCGTCGGCAGTACCAACCGAATACCCAGCGCTGTTCAAGCGCTGCTGTAGCGTTCTGACATCATCACGCGTCAAAGGTGCTTGATCTCTCGGCCATGAGTTAACAATTCCCTCACGGCCTGCAATGGCATCGGCCAACGTGGCTACTGCCAGGGCATAACTGGTCGCATTGTTGTAACGCAAAATCGCGCGGAAATTAGGCCCAACTAGAAAGGCGGGCCCATTAGCTCCGGCAGGCACAATGATAGCGGCACTCTCAAAGGCAGGTAGCTCTCCGTTTACCGCGCGCACGCCTTGCGTCGCCCACTCTGCAGTGCTGCGCCGCTGGGTTTGGGCGTAATCAAAAGAACGTGGCAGTTCAACTTCTACCCCCCAAGGCTGGCCAGCCTGCCACCCTGCCTTGGCTAAATAATTGGCTGTCGACGCCATCACATCTGGGATACTGCCCCAAATATCCCGACGGCCGTCATTGTCACCATCTACCGCATAGGCTTCAAAACTACTGGGTATAAACTGAGTATGCCCCATCGCTCCAGCCCAAGAGCCTTTCATTTGCTCGGCAGCAATATCACCTTGATCAATAATGCGCAGTGCCGCTAATAGTTCGCCTCGG
>SKHS01000208.1 GCA_007116835.1 Halomonas sp. | reverse complement strand
TTTGGGCAACAGCGCACCGTAGTAAGTGCTGTTCCACTTGGCAATATGATCTTCTTTGGTCGAAACAAAGTAGCACGGAGCGGATATCTTGCGCAGGTCGATTTTAACCTCATCCAACTCAATACCACCTGGCTCTACCAAACGGTTCTCCAGGTACATGTGGCGTAGGTACCAGGCATGGGTACCGGCAGGTAGGTTAGTTCCATCGGTATTCCAGTACAGCAGATCAAATGCCGCGGGAGTTTCACCTTTAAGGTAATTATTGATGTAGAACGACCAGAACAAGTCGTTTTCACGCAATAAATTAAAGGTATAGGCCATTGAGCGGCCATCTAAATAGCCCTTCGCCTGCAGCGTATGCTCAATTCCATCCACTACGCGTTCATTAAGGAACACGCCAATATCACCTGGGTCGCGGAAGTCTTGTAGCGTGGCCATATAGGTCACTGACTTCACTTTACGGCCACGCCGCGTACTGGTGAGGTAGGCCACCGCCGAGGCAGTTAGCGTACCGCCAACGCAGTAGCTCAACAGATTGACCGACTTCTCGCCACAGGCTTGCTCAATCGCTTCCATCGCGCTGATTGGGCCCATCTGCATGTAATCTGCCCAGGTAATATCGCGCTGCTCTGGGCCGGGATTACGCCAGGAGATCAAAAATACCGTGTGCCCCTGGTCCACCATCCACTTAACCAGCGAATTATCTTCACGCAAATCAAGAATGTAGTACTTATTGATCCACGGTGGAACGATTAACAGCGGCGTTTTAAAGGTTTTTTCCGTGGTAGGCGTGTATTGAATCAGCTGAATCAACTCATTCTCATAAACCACAGCACCGGGCGTGACGGCAATATTATCGCCAACACCAAAGGCGCTACGGTCAGTCATACGCACGTTAATACCTTCGGCAGAGTTCGCCAGGTCTTCTCGCAGGCGCGTCAGGCCATCTACTAAGTTTTGCCCACGCGTTTCAATCGTGCGACGCATCACTTCTGGGTTAGTAGAAGCAAAATTCGTCGGTGACATGGCGTTAACTAACTGACGTGCATAAAACGCCAAGTTGCGCTTTTGCGTAGGATCTAGCCCTTCAAGGTCATCAATGAGCTCTTCTACCATCTGCGAAAACAGCAAATACTGCTGCATAATCGCCATATAGTAAGGCTCTTGCGTCCAGACCTCATCTTTGAAACGGCGGTCGCCTTTGGCCGGTGTTACCAAAGGTGCTACCTGCTCGCCAGACATTGCACGCAGGCCTTGCTGCCATAGCAGCCACTGGTCTTGCAGCAGACGCGACTGAGTTTGCCACAGCAGGTTGGGGTTGCTCATTAGTGACTGAGCGGCGGCTTTAAAACTATCGCGCATATCACTCTTAACGGAGTCAGCAGCTTCACTAGGTGCCATCCGTGACAGCAAATCCTCAAGCAAGCCTTTGTACTGCTCCCCGATCTCATCAAGCTGCGTCTTCCATACTGCCAGCTCTTCTTGAGAAACAGCTTGAGACGGCATTTTCCATCCTGACTGCATACTTACTCTCCCCTCACCTGCTTGACGCTATAACGCCCAGGCACATCATCCAAAAGAACGCGGCGCCTTTAAGGCGCCGCGAACACTGTTACATTTAGCTTTTGCGTGAAGATTGGCTGGATGCTTTCGCTGGCTGTTCGCCTTTAGCGGCAGCGGTCGCTTGCTCGTTCATTTGCTGTCCAGCTTCACTGAACAGTTTTTCCATTTCGGATTTAAACTGCATGCTCATCTCGCCCATGACGCGGGCATCTTCCTGCATTTGCTGAGAAAGCTCGTTCATCACTTCGGCTTGTTTGGTGCCGAAATCGCGCAAGCCTTCTGCATCGTTAATTTCCGTCGCGCTACGAATACGCTCGGTGCCCATCTGGCTGTAGCGCTTCATCGCTTCCAGCTGGTATTGGGTCATTTTTTCCATGTTGTTCAACATCAACGAATTCATTTTACGCATGGGTTCAAACATTTTACGCGTCTGCTCGCTGAAGGCATCCATCATTTTATCTTGCATAGTAATTGCTCCTGTCTCTCGATCCTTGGCATGAGCCTGGAGTGGCTCATTTACATGGCAAAATGCTGCACTGCAAAAAGAGTAAACCCTGGCATGCTGCTTTGCAACATTCATAGCATCATGCTTGATAACGCCTTACTCTTTTATTCTTTGACTACCCTTTGGCGCGGGAACGCGAAGAAGCCGTCGCTTTCGCTTTGGTGCTACTCGCTTTCGTGCTGCTCGCTTTCGTACTACTTGTGGCAGCACCCGCTGCTGGCTGCCCCCCTTCGCGCTCCTCTGCTTCGCTACCCTGTTCAGCATCACCGCTGGTGCTGCCTGCTTTACGCAGCATATCCAGCATCATTTGCTGATAGGTGCCGAAATTAGCGAGCCCCTGTGAAAGCCCCTGCTGCATCATTGGCTGCTGCAGGAAAGGGCGCATGAGATTCATAGGGTCATAGCCATCCACCCCTGACTCCATTTGCCGCTGAATATTTTCCAGCAAGCTTTGCTGGAACGCCTCAACATCGGGTAGCCCTAGCGATTGACGAAACTCATCCGGTGTCAGGTCAAATTCAACGTTAATTTTCATAGGCGACTCCTTAACCTTATTGTTTGAGTGTAGCAGCGTTACGCCAAACGCACCGTGCTGTTATCGTTGTATTAAACGTGGTGTGTCAACGCTAACATCGCCATTTTGTCCACGGTGTCGCAGCCAGTGGTCAAGCAGCGTAATTGCCATCATCGCTTCGGCGATAGGCGTTGCACGAATGCCCACGCAAGGGTCATGACGGCCCTTGGTAATCACCTCAACCGGCTGGCCATGTACATCAATCGAGCGCCCGGGCGTGGTAATGCTTGACGTCGGTTTTAACGCTAGGCGAGCAACGATCGGTTGGCCACTGGAAATTCCGCCTAACACACCACCGGCATGGTTCGATAAGAAGCCTTCTGGGGTCATCTCGTCACGGTGCTCGCTACCACGCTGGGCAATACAGCCAAACCCTGCGCCAATCTCTATTCCTTTTACCGCATTAATACTCATTAAGCCATGCGCCAGATCAGCATCTAAGCGGTCAAATACCGGCTCGCCCAACCCAACCGGCACGCCGTCAGCAATCACAGTGACTTCCGCACCCACGGAGTCTTGGTCGCGACGCAGCTGATCCATATAGGCTTCAAGCTCACCTACTTTGTCCGGGTCGGGGCAGAAAAAGGCGTTTTCGCCCACTGCGTCCCAGGTTTTGAAGTCGATGTTGATGGGCCCCAACTGACTCATATAACCGCGAACCTGTATCCCCTGCGCAGCCAAGACTTTCTTAGCAATAGCGCCTGCGGCAACGCGCATCGCGGTTTCTCGCGCGCTAGAGCGACCGCC
>SKHS01000292.1 GCA_007116835.1 Halomonas sp. | reverse complement strand
CCATGCATTATGAAAACGCTCTTGCCGAAGAAATCCGTGCTAGCGCCGCTCGTCTTCTGGCTGAAGATGTTGGCCCTGGCGATATTACCGCGCAGTTGATTCCAGAGAACCAGTGGGCAACCGCTAATATCATGACTCGCGAACCTGCCGTTCTTTGCGGTGTTGCCTGGGTAGATGAAATTTTTCGCCGCCTGGACAACCGTGTGACGCTACGCTGGCAAGCCGCTGATGGCGACCGCCTTCAAGCAGACCAATGTTTTTTAACGCTCGAAGGTCCTGCGCGCAGCCTGTTGACAGGAGAACGTGCGGCACTGAACGTACTGCAGACACTGTCAGCTACTGCAACCGCCACGCGGCGCTACGCCGATTTAATCGCGGACACCGACGTTCGCCTGTTAGATACCCGCAAAACCCTGCCAGGTATGCGACTCGCCCAGAAGTACGCGGTTACCTGCGGCGGCGGTCATAACCACCGTATTGGCTTATGGGATGCTTTCTTGATCAAAGAGAATCATATTGCTGCCTGCGGCGGCATTAAGGCCGCTGTATCCCAAGCGCGCAAGCTGGCAAGTGACCTGCCCGTAGAAGTGGAAGTGGAGACGTTTGAAGAGCTCGATCAAGCTCTAGCGGCTGGCGCAGACATCATCATGCTCGATAATTTCGCCCTGGAAGATTTACATGTTGCCGTTGAAATAAACGGCGGGCGAGCGACACTAGAAGCGTCTGGTAACGTCGATGCTACCACGTTAAAAGCGATTGCAGACACCGGCGTTAACTGTATCTCCAGCGGCGCGCTTACCAAGGATATCGCATCGATCGACCTTTCAATGCGTATTACCCAAACCTTCAATATTTAAAGCCGCGATGCTGCGATTTAAAACCACTATGTTTCAACAGCGTTAAGCTCTTTAACGAGACGATAGCGCTTTAAGCGCTCTCCGCTTCGCTCTACCCACTGCTCGCCGAGGTTTTTAAAACCTCGGCGAAGGAGCCGTTCATAAAGCACAGCACTGGCCTCAATTTCGACACGAGCCGCCCCCTGCTCCAACAGCAAACGTTCAGCATGAATAAGCAGCGTTGTGCCGATCCCGCGACCTGCTAACGAAGGCCATACATAGAGTGTCTCGATACGCTTAGCGGCAATATCTAACTCTAAAAAACCAACGCACCGCCCATCGCAACTTGCAACCAGCGTTGTGTAAAGTGCTTGTCGTGCAGCCCAGGCACTGGCTTCTCGGGGTAGCACACCAGCCCAGGCGTGTCGTTCATTCACACCGTAGTGAGTCGCCGCGCCCTGCATCACAGCGTGGTAAAACACCTCTGCTTGGTCAGCAGCATCTCGGGCGAACCCAGCACGGTAGGTGATTCTTGGCGTAGGCGGCGCAGTTTCAATGACATCAGTATTCAACATGTATTACCTCTACCCTGTTTATTGCTTGCCTGCGTTATGCTCTGATCCATACATTAGCTTTTGCACTATTCCGTTACTGCTTCATTGATGCCTGCTTTATACTTTGTTCCTATTTATACGCACAAGGTATGTGATGCGCGACGCACCTCTCAATGAGTCATTTTCACTTACCCCCATAGGTTACATCGAAAGTGACTACCCTGATAAGTTTGGCGTGCCCCGCCAACCTGGGCTTGCAACCGCAGCCAAGGCAACGCTAGTGCTGGCACCGCCTTTTAATACACCGCTGTGTGTAAGGGGGCTAGAGGCGTTTAGCCACCTATGGATCAGTTTTATCTTTCATCACAGCCCGCTGGAATGGACACCACTGGTGCGTCCGCCTCGGTTAGGAGGCAATAAGAAAACTGGCGTATTTGCCAGCCGTAGTACACACCGGCCAAACCGATTAGGGCTGTCACTGGTCGAGTTGGTAGATGTTAAGACCGATGAGGGGGTACGTTTGCTCTTAAAAGGCGCTGACTTGGTGACGGGCACCCCAGTGGTAGATATTAAGCCTTACTTGCCATGGGCTGAAGCACTACCCGACGCACGTTCGGGCTTTGCCCCAACGCCACCGCCCATGTATCCCGTTGAGTTTTCAATGGCAGCAGACACGGCACTTCATCAGCATCCTGATGCTGATGAGCTTCGGCAACTGATTATCCAGGTGATAGGCCAGGACCCTAGGCCTGCTTACCACAGCAATGGCCTTGCACGCGAGTATGGGATGCAACTGAGAGACGTAAATGTTCGATTCCAAAACCGGCAACGCTTAGATAATACCGCCGTTATGTATATCGTCACTATTGAACTCAACAGTAAAGCGTGACACGTGACGACCTCAATCGACACAAGCAGGCAGGGTCAATGTAAAGACACTGCCTTTACCCAGTTCACTCTCACACTTCACCGTACCACTATGTTTAGTAATGACTGTTTTCACGAACGCCAGCCCCAGGCCATGTCCGATGGCAATATTTTCATCGTCACTACGCTGATAGTCATCAAAAATAGCATCGATATTTTTAGCTGAAATACCCACACCACTATCAGCCACCTTTAAGACAACGCTTTCGCCCTCTTTGTAAAGGTATATGTTCACATCACCATTAGGGTGGGTATATTTAACAGCATTCTCTATAACATTAAAGGCTGCTCTGGCAAGGTGGCTTTTGTCTCCAATAACTGGAGAGCCGTCTTCACCCTGAAGATCACTTGATAGTGCAATATTTTTAACTTTCGCAATGGGCTGAACCTGATCCAACACTTCAATCACTACATCTTCAAACAGTAAAAACTGTTTATCAAGCTCAAATGATCTAGCGCGATTTAAGCTAATAAAATCGTTAATCATATTCAGCCCCATGGTGAGGCACTGGCCTAAGCCATCATAAAAGTCAGCTTGTGGCATTGCAGAACCTGGCTCTTTTTGCGCGTCCAAAAGTGCCATGGCCCTTGCTTGCGGTGCCTTCATATCATGCGATAAAAAGCTCAGCATACTGGAACGCTGAGCCTCTGCCTCTACCTCACTGGTCAGGTCTACCATCCATATCAGCCACCCACCCGCCACGCTATTTGCCGTGGTTGTTAGCTCACCTCTTTCCAGCCGATAAGTACGCCCTTGGTGATCGGTACACAGCCCGCTTATTTTAACTTTCATTGATTCATCAGCATCCGATGAGCGGGGCGGCCAGAATAATGAAAAGGCATGCTCATCTTCAAAGTTAAGCACGTTGGAAAGGTCATTAATATGGTTGATTGACCTGCGGCTACTCTCCCAACATACCTGCTTTGCCTTTCTGTTTGCTAGCAACACTTCCCCTTGCTTATTAAGCGCAAAAATAGCAAGAGGCAAAGAGTTCACCGCGTCAAGAATAAACCTGCGCCCCTCAACAATACGGCCTAACGCAAATTCAAGTGCTCTGGACTGCTGATGCAGTT
>SKHS01000235.1 GCA_007116835.1 Halomonas sp. | reverse complement strand
TCAGGAACCCACAAGATTCCATTAGCGCCCTCAGCCTGTCAACCTCCGATCAAGACAAACGCAACAAACGTCGTAGGAAGTCATTAAAAAAGCCCCGCTAGCAGAGCTAACGGGGCTTTTGCCCTATTTCATTGCGCAGACTTGTTGATTAGCCGCGCGTAGATTATTCAAACACCAGCTTGCCTTCACTCGCGCTAATATGAATGGTGTCGCCTGGAGCATACTTACCCGCCAGCAGGTCTTGGGCCAAGGGGTTCTCGATGCGGCTTTGAATAGCCCGCTTCAACGGCCTTGCACCATACACCGGGTCGAAACCGACGACTGCCAGTTGTGCCATTGCATCATCGCTGATATCCAAGCTCAAATCATGCTCAGCTAAGCGCACTTTCAAACGCGCTAATTGAATACCGGCAATCGCCTGAATTTGCTCTTGACCAAGGGCGTGGAACACCACCACTTCATCAATGCGGTTAATCAATTCAGGGCGGAAATGGTTACCCACCACCTCCATCACTGCACTTTTCATTGCTTCGTAGTCGTTATCATCGCCACCCATGCGCTGAATAATGTCCGAGCCCATGTTAGAGGTCATTACGATCACTGTGTTGCGGAAATCGACCGTACGGCCTTGCCCATCGGTTAAGCGACCATCTTCCAGCACTTGCAGCAGGATATTGAACACATCCGGATGCGCTTTTTCCACTTCGTCCAGTAACAGCACCGAGTAAGGCTTACGACGTACCGCTTCAGTTAAGTAACCACCCTCTTCATAGCCCACATAGCCTGGGGGCGCACCAATCAAGCGGGCCACAGAGTGCTTCTCCATAAACTCCGACATATCGATACGCACCATCGCTTCTTCTGTATCGAATAAGAAGTTAGCCAGCGACTTACATAGCTCTGTTTTACCTACCCCAGTGGGGCCGAGGAACAGGAACGAGCCGTTAGGCCGATTCGGATCAGACAGCCCGGCACGTGAGCGACGTACCGCATTCGCCACGGCTTCTACCGCTTCGTGCTGGCCAATCACCCGCTCATGCAACGCCTCTTCCATGCGCAGCAGCTTGTCCCGTTCGCCTTCCAACATTTTGGAGACCGGAATACCGGTCCAACGGGAAACCACCTCGGCAATCTCTTCTTCGGTCACGTTTGAACGCAGCAGCTGGTGGCTGGCTGTATCAGCCTCGCCTTCACCCGCTTCGCTAATTTTCTTCTCCAGCGCCGGAATTTTGCCGTACTGAATTTCCGACATACGCCCTAAATCGCCCTGGCGACGCGCTTGTTCGAGGTCAATACGCGCCTGCTCAAGCTCCGCTTTGAATTGGGCGGCACCTTGAATACTGGCTTTTTCAGCCTTCCAGATTTCATCCAAGTCAGCGTACTCACGCTCCAACTCGTGGATCTGGTTATTCAGCGCTTCGAGGCGTTTCTTAGTGGCCTCATCGGTCTCTTTCTTAAGCGCTTCGCGTTCCATTTTCAGCTGGATTAAACGACGATCTAAGCGATCCATCTCTTCAGGCTTAGAGTCCAGCTCCATGCGGATACGAGACGCCGCCTCGTCAATCAGGTCGATTGCTTTATCGGGTAGCTGTCGATCAGTGATATAGCGGGTAGAGAGCTTCGCCGCTGCAATAATCGCTGAATCGGTAATGTCTACGCCATGGTGAACTTCGTAACGCTCTTTTAAGCCGCGCAGAATGGCCACTGTATCCTCTTCAGAGGGCTCATCGACCAGCACCTTCTGGAAGCGGCGCTCCAGCGCGGCATCTTTTTCAATATATTTGCGATACTCATCCAGCGTGGTCGCCCCCACGCAGTGCAGTTCGCCACGCGCCAGCGCAGGCTTAAGCATATTGCCTGCATCCATTGCGCCTTCGGCTTTACCTGCGCCCACCATGGTGTGCAGCTCATCGATAAACAGGATGACCCGCCCCTCTTCCTGGGAAAGCTCTTTAAGCACCGCTTTTAGGCGCTCTTCAAACTCACCCCGGAATTTAGCACCCGCCAATAGAGAGCCCATGTCTAGCGAGAGCACACGTTTTTCTTTCAGACCTTCAGGCACTTCACCATTCACAATACGCTGCGCCAGCCCTTCAACAATGGCAGTTTTACCCACCCCTGGCTCACCGATCAGTACCGGGTTGTTTTTGGTGCGACGCTGCAGCACCTGAATGGTGCGGCGAATTTCATCGTCGCGGCCAATCACCGGATCAAGCTTACCGTCTAACGCACGTTGGGTTAGATCCATGGTGTATTTATTAAGTGCTTCACGCTGATCTTCGGCATTGGGGTCGTCGACCTTCGCTCCACCGCGCAAGCTATTAATGGCGGCTTCCAGGCCTTTCCGGTTTAGCCCAGCTTCTTTCATTAACTTGGTAACGGCACTGTTCATTTCCAGCGCTGCCAATAGCACGAGTTCACTGGCGATAAACTGGTCGCCACGCTTCTGCGCTTCTCGGTCAGTTAAATTGAATAGCTTGATAAAGTCGCGGGATGGCTGAACATCTCCGTCGAACTGGCTTACTTGAGGTAAGTCATCGAGCTGCTTTTGCAAACCGTCGCGCAGGCGCGAACTGCTGCCCTCGGCTTTTTCAACCAGGGCTTTGATGCCAGTATCTTTGGTATCGAGCAGTGCCAGCAGCAAATGAGCGGGGTCAAGCTGATTATGGCCGTGCCCTACCGCAAGAGACTGTGCCTCAGAAATAGCCGCCTGTAATTTGGCAGTAAATTTATCGAATCGCATGGAATTCCTCCTGGGGGTGCCGTGCGTTTGGACCCACGGTGTTTCCCAATAACTTGTCTTTAATGTGCTAGAAACGTTGATGCACCAAAAATTTGATGAACTAAAAATTAGGCGTACTAAAACGTTTAGCTTGACAAGTTAAATGGCGCCAGTTCCACGCATTTCAAGAGGTGCGCATCACAAGCATGAAGGAATCGCACTGCTTAATTGATCCAGATCACACTTGCCATGCGTCCCGTGTTGCCGTTGTCACGGCGGTAGGAGTAAAAACGCGATTCGCAGGCAGTGCAGAAGTGACCGCCACTGATATGGTGAATGCCTAGCGCTTCTAAGCGAAAGCGCGCCAAACGATAAAGATCCGCCATATAGTGGCCAAGGCGATAGGGGCTATGGTCAAACGCGTCGGCCGTCTCAGGGTGTACCGCAACAAAGGCACCATACACTTCTGGCCCAACCTCAAACTGAGCATTCGAAATAGCGGGCCCCAGCCATACCAACACGTCATCAGGGTCGCAGTTCATCGCAGCAACGGTCGCTTCCAATACACCGCCCGCTAGCCCTCGCCAACCTGCGTGGGCAACCGCGACTTGGGTGCCCTGGCGATTGCAAAACAGCACCGGCAGGCAATCTGCGGTTAACACCACACAGGCATAGTCGTTGCTATTGGCAATCGCTGCGTCTGCTTCCGGTGTATCGCTTTGATACGCCTGTTGGACGCGTGCGCCATGGGTTTGATTAAGCCACAACAGCGGTCGATCATCACCAATTTCTTTATGCAACAAACGCCGACATAGCGCGACGTGATCGGCATTATCGCCGACATGGGTCGCTGGATTGAAGGCTGCAAAATCATCTTGGCTTGGCCCGGTTTCCCGAGTAGTCACAAACGCCCGCACATTCGCGGGGGCAGGCCAGTCAGGCAGCAATAACGTGGGCTTTAGATCAATCGCATCGCTCATCTCATGGTCTCGCTATCTTCGCGCAGGTAGTCCAACAACATCAGTAGATCATCAGGCAAATCAGCATGAAAAGTAAGCGTTTCCCCACTCACCGGATGCACAAAGCTGAGCTTCCGAGCATGCAGCGCCTGACGCGGAAATTCACGCAAAATCTCTTTTAACGGCGCAGCCGCGCCCGGCGGCAGCTTTGCACGACCACTATAAAGCGGATCGCCAATCAGAGGATAGCGGGCATGAGCCATATGAACGCGAATTTGATGGGTACGCCCGGTTTCAAGCGTGCAACGCACATGCGTATGTGCACGAAAACGCTCTACCACGCGAAAGTGCGTTACCGCCGGTTTTCCGGATGCCGTAACCGCTTGGCGCTTACGGTCTTTTGGGTGCCGACCAATCGGTGCATCAATGGTGCTACCTGACACTGGCTTACCAATCACCACCGCATCGTACTGGCGGGAAACACTACGTGCCTGCAACTGTTCAACCAACGCCGTTTGTGCGGGCAACGTTTTTGCCACCATCATCAGACCAGTGGTGTCTTTATCCAGGCGATGCACGATCCCCGCTCGCGGCACTTCCGCCAGCGCAGCATGATGATAAAGCAGCGCATTCAACAGCGTGCCGTCAGGATTGCCCGCAGCGGGATGAACCACCATTCCAGCGGCCTTATTAATAACCATCACCGCGTCATCTTCGTACACGATATCGAGCGGAATATCCTGAGCTTCGAAACGCGTATCGTCTTCGATGGTCGCTTTTAGCGCTAATGTTTCATGGCCGTGAAGCTTGGCCTTCGGCTTTACTTTAGCACCGTCGACCGTCAGCTCACCGGCGTTGATCCACGCTTTCAAACGTTCGCGGGAGTAATCGCTGAACAACTCAGCTGCGGCTTGGTCTAAACGCGCGCCTGCTAATGTCGCGGGTACCCGCTGCGTGGCTTCAACAATACGAGACATGAATAACCTCTTTAAGACACAAACGGCTTTTTAGGACACCAACAGCGTTGTCGCTATTTGACACTGCTTAACGTTTCAAGCGGTGCTGACGTGTCGCTAAGCCTGCGTTTTGCGTCTAGGTGATTTATAGTGGGTGAACTGCGACCTATTCTACCATTTCTACTTATGGCCATCGTCGCTTTTCGGTGATTGAGGCTTGTTTGCAACGAGGATGATGATGCGCGCTTTTTCCGCTGCCAACCGCTTTGGCGCCCTAGCCTTAAGCCTTGCTCTTCTGGCAGGCTGTGCCAGCAATAATTCCACCTCCGAAGATGACGACGAATTCGCAGGTGTACAAGAACGTGAACTCTATGAGCTTGCGCGCACAGCGCTGGATAGCAACCGTTTTCCTATTGCCATTGAGCGGCTGGAAGCACTTGATACCCGCTATCCATTTGGCCCCCATGCCGAACAAGCCCAGCTTGAACTGATTTACGCTTATTACGAAAACAACAACTGGGAAGAGGCACGTGCCGCTGCCAGTCGGTTTATTCGCTTGCACCCTGATCACCCACAAGCTGATTACGCCTACTATCTGCGTGGTCTTGCTGCTTGGCAAGCAGGTCGGTTTAGCCTAGAACGCTTACGTCTGATTGATATTTCCAAGCGTGACTTGGGCGCATCACGAGATGCTTACAACGACTTCCGCGAGTTAATTCAACGCTTCCCACAAAGCGAATACGCCCCTGACGCCCAACAACGGATTGTCTATCTGCGTGAATTACTGGCCCGCCATGAACTGCATGTCGCCGACTATTACCTGCGTCGTGGTGCCTTCCTGGCTGCCGTTGAACGAGGCCGCTGGGTGATTGAAAACTATCCGGAAGCAGATGCAACGCGGGATGCATTAGCCACCATGGTAGAGGGGTACCAAGGGCTTGGCATGGAGGATCGAGCTGGCGAAGTACTGACAGTGCTGCGTGAAAACGCCCCTGATCACGAACAGCTACGCGGTGGTCGCTTCAGGCCTAAGCACTAAGCTACCGTTGAGCACATGCTGCTAAACGGCTGATAACAAAAATTTTCCATATAACCTTGTACAGCTTTTTTGCGGCTTGCTTCTACCTAAAACCACGCCGAGGCGTGGTTTTTTTATTGCTTGATAAAGTCTTTTATCTATCAGGCATTAACAAACGATTAAAACAGCAATACAATCAACATTACTTGTACAAATATTGTGCAAGCGGCTATATTTCACACACCCATATAATAAAATGCCTGCTTGGAGCCACTTGCATGATCGCCTCAACATCTCGTTTTTCAGAAACCAGTATTAGCACACGTCTGACACTCGCCTTTTCTACCTTACTGGCACTGCTCATCGTTTTAACGGCAGTTGGTATTTACCAGGTGAATCAAATTGATCGCGGGCTCACGTCTATTAATGACGTGAACGGCGCGAAGCAGCGCTTTGCCGTTGATATGCGAGGCAGCGTTCATGATCGCGCCATTGCGCTGCGTGACATCGTCATGACGACGGATGCCAGCCGCCTGGCAGCGCTAGATGAAGAGATGCAGCAGCTAACGGATAATTACGCCACGGCAGTTGCAAACATGCAGCAAGTGATCAGCAGTACCGAGACAACGTCACAAGAGCAGAGCATTCTTTCCTCGATCGGCCAACAAGCCAGTGCAACGCAATCCCTTACGCAGCAGGTAGCTGATGCTAACAATGCTGGTACTCTTGAACGTGCCCAGGCACTTACGCTGGAGCAGGCGGGACCTGCTTACGCGGAGTGGCTCAACCGCATTAATCAGTTTATTGATCTGCAGGAAGAGATTAACAACGCTTCAACGGTAGCCGCCCGCAGCACCGCCTCTGGGTTTCAACTGCAAATGCTGGGCCTAACACTGTTTGCTGTATTGATCGGCGGTGCAATTGCGCTGTTTTTGTCACGCCAACTGCTGCGCGAGTTAGGTGCTGAGCCCCATGAAGTGAAAGCGTTTGCAGAAGCGATTGGTCGTGGCGAACTGACGACCCAGCCGCACCTTAAAGCAGGTGATAACCGCAGCATCATGGCATCGCAAGTCGCGATGTCGAAACAGCTGCAAGCGATCGTGGCACAAGTTCGTGAATCAGCCGAGGCGGTTGCTTCGAACAGTGAGCAAATCGCTGAAGGAAACAATGATCTCTCTTCGCGCACAGAAGAACAGGCCAGCGCACTGGCAGAAACCGCATCAGCAATGGAGCAGCTAAATAGCACGGTGAAGCTCAACGCAGACAACTCACAGCAGGCAAGTCAGGAGGCGTCTAGCGCTTCGCACACGGCAACCAAAGGTGGCGAAGCGGTGCATCAAGTCGTCGCCACCATGAACGACCTTAACAAGAGCTCGCAAGAAATTGCCGGCATCATTTCAACCATTGATGCCATCGCCTTCCAAACCAATATTCTTGCATTGAACGCGTCTGTAGAAGCTGCTCGAGCTGGCGAACATGGCCGCGGGTTTGCCGTGGTTGCCGAGGAAGTGCGCAAGCTCGCTCAACGCAGTGCTGATGCAGCCCAGGAAATTAACGATTTAATATCTAATAATCTGGAGCGCGTTAATCACGGTAACGCCCGGGCAGAGGAAGCCAGCAAATCAACCGAAAACATTGTGGCTGCCATTGGGCGTGTGACCAAGATTATGCAGGAAATTAGCCATGCCAGTGCCGAACAGAGCACCGGTGTTCAGGAAGTTGGTCAAGCGATCACAGAAATGGATCAAGTGACCCAACAAAATGCTGCGCTTGTGGAAGAGAGCGCAAATGCTGCCAATCATCTGCGCCAGAACGCCCATCAACTGCTGCATGCCATGAGCGTTTTCAAATTGCCAGCCGGTCAACAACGCTCCTATGTGCAAACAGCAACCAGCAGCGAGAGGGTGCAAAACTCGACGGCGAATAACGCTCCTAGCTTACCTGCATTGAAGCGCCAGCCCGCCGAGTCTGCGTGGGACAGTTTTTAAATCGTAAGCCATTACGTCATAAGTAAAGGCTGACGCTCTTTAGTCACCGGGCTGCCAGCCATTAACAATCGGGTAACGCCGGTCACGCCCAAACCCCCGGGGCGTGACCCTTACCCCTACTGGCGCTTGGCGGCGCTTATACTCACAGCGGTCAACAAGCTTCACCACTTTGTAAACATCCTCCTCATCAAACCCAGCGGCAATAATCGCTTCCGCGCTCATATCGCCTTCAATGTAGCTCACTAGGATAGCGTCTAGCACATCGTAATCGGGCAATGAGTCACTATCTTGCTGGTCAGGTGCCAGCTCTGCACTGGGTGGGCGCTCGATCACCCGCTCAGGAATAGCCAGAGACTGAGTGTTACGCCAGCGGGCTAACCGGTATACCCAGGTTTTATAGACGTCTTTGATGGCGTTATAGCCGCCCACCATGTCGCCATAAAGCGTAGCGTAGCCCACCGCCATTTCACTTTTATTGCCGGTAGTGAGCACCATGAGGCCTTTCTTATTGGAAATCGCCATCAACAGAACGCCACGACAGCGCGATTGCAGGTTCTCTTCGGTGGTGTCCCGCTCGGTGCCAGCGAAGCTTTCTGCCAGCGTTCCCATAAACGCGTCAACCATAGGCTCAATGGGCATTACGTCATAATGAACCCCCAACATGTCAGCCTGCTCCGCCGCATCCTGCTTGGAGATATCTGCCGTATAGTGATAAGGCATCATCACCGCTTGAACCCGCTGAGGGCCCAACGCATCAACAGCAATGGCTAAAGAAAGCGCGGAATCAATGCCTCCGGAAAGGCCGAGCACAACGCCTTGGAAACCGCTTTTATTGACGTAATCTCGCAGCCCTGTCACCAACGCACAATACAAACTCTCTTCCGGCGAGGCATCTGGCTCAACCTCGCCCGCCTGGGGTTCCCAGGTATCCGCCTTGGTTTGCAGCAGTTGAATGGGCATTAAACCTGCCTGCCAGTAAGGAGCAAGCACTTTGAGTTCGCCCTGAGCATCTACACAGCTAGAGCCGCCATCGAAAACCAGCTCATCCTGGCCACCAATGGTGTTCACATACACAATCGGGCGATTCACTTCCTGGGCGCGCAGCGCTAACAGGCGCAGACGCTCGTTGGGCTTATCTTGATGATAGGGAGAAGCGTTTAAGCTGATCAGCACTTCTGCGCCGGCTTCACGGGCAGCATTGACCGGCGTGCCTTCCCATAGGTCTTCACAAATCAGCAGACCCAGCTTGGCGCCTTTGTGCTCATACACCAGCGGCTGGGTGCCAGGCGTAAAGTAGCGCTGCTCATCAAACACCTGATAATTAGGCAGCGCCTGCTTGGCGTATTCTGCTTCCCATTGGCCGTTGTACAGTACACCTGCTAGGTTGTAGCGCTTTCCTTCACGTACGCCGGGGTAGCCAATAATCACCAGCACATCCCGGGAGATTTTTTCTGCCATTTTAGACCGCGCTTCACGCAGCCGAGCCTCCATCGACGGGCGAAGCAGCAAGTCCTCCGGCGGGTAGCCTGACAAGAAAAGCTCTGGGAAAACCACAATATCCGCCCCATGCTCGATCCTCGCTTCGCGCACCGCTTCAATGGCGCGTGCAGCATTGCCGGGAATATCTCCCACTAAAGGGTCGAGTTGGGCCATTACCAGCGTTAAGTCTTGCATGGGCGTTAAAATCTCTTGAGAATCTTTAGAACACGTTGCCGTCATACCTAACCACATTGTCCCGCAAGGGCTGCCAACAGGCAAAGGTTAGCCGGTACTCATGTTATTGTAGTGATAATTACATCCCACCATGGGAGTCATAGAGGATGAACCTTTTGATCATTCGGCTGATTATCTTTGCCGTGCTGTTTTATGTGGGCCTAAAACTTTATGGCCTATACCGAGAACGCAGGCTGACCTATCAACAAAGTAAACCCGAACGCCATGACGGCGGCCAAATGGTGCGCTGCCGCTGGTGCGATGTCCACGTCCCAGAGGAGGAAGCCCTACGCGATAGCGAACAGTGGTTTTGCTCAAGCGCTCATCGCGACCGCTTTTTGCAAGAGCAGCAAGATAAGCAGAACCGTGAATAGCATCGCTAGCCACCTTCTCGCCACCTATCGTCGAGGGCCATCATTACGATGCTAGGTCGGTCATTAACCGCTCTGTCGTCGGCTGAAAGGGGGCTGGGTCAATCAGCGCTTCACGCCCTAATAGTTGATCAACTAATACGTGGGTAGACGCAGGGGCAAGCACTAAGCCATTACGATAGTGGCCTGCGTTGACGTAAATGTTGGACCACTCCGGCAGTGCACCGATAAACGGAATGCCGTCTGGCGAACCAGGCCGCAGGCCTGCCCAATGATAAGCGACCGAGTGCTTCGACAGCGCAGGCACAATGCTTTCTGCGGTCTGCTTGAGTGACGCCAGCGCTTCACTGTCGGTCGCTTTATCAAAGCCCGCCTCTTCTAACGTTGAGCCGACCAGCAGCAAGCCGTCGCTACGTGGAATAATGTAACGGCCATCTTTCAACACCACGCGCTGTACCAGCCCAGGCGGCGCTTTGTACGCAATCATCTGACCTTTCACAGGGCGCACCGGCAAGCGGACATGTAAGCGTTCTAACAGCGTAGCGCTCCAGGCTCCCCCACACACAATTACCTTTTCTGCGCGCAACTCACCTTGCACAGTTGTCACGCCCAGCACCTGCTGGTCTCGGGTAATGAACCCGCTTACCTCACAGTCTTCATTAAGCGCAACGTTAGGCATGGCCAGAAGCCGGGCGCGCAGCGCCTGCCCCAGACGTGGGTTGCGCACACTGCCAAGTGTTGGCATCCACAGCGCACTCTCCTGTGCCGCTGCCACCTGAGGTTCCTTTTGATAGACAAATTCAGCGCCAACACGCTCCAGCGGCTTGCCGAGCTGGCGTGCCCAGCCAAGCGCCACTTCCGCATCGTCAACATTAAGGTATAGCAGCCCTTTTTGACGATATTCAGGATCAATGCCCGTTTCTTCCAACAGCCGAAGCGACAGAGTGGGATACACGCCTTCTGACCAGCGCGACAGCTGTGAAATAGGCGGTGCGTAGCGCCATGGGTAAAGCGGTGAAACAATCCCCCCGCCTGCCCAGGAAGACTCCTGCCCACACATGCCACGCTCTACCACCGTCACCTGTTGGCCAGCATCTGCTAGCTGCAGTGCCGTCATCATACCGATCACGCCACCACCAATAATTAAGAAATTGCTCACAACGTTTGTCCGCTTTGGCTTACATAAAAAGCAATCTGCGAGCAGTAAGCTGTGAAAAAGACGCACAGACTAGAGGTAGAGGCATCATGCCATTTTTCTTTCAAGGCTCAGCCTATGCTCGCAGCCAGGGCTTTACTCTGCTCGAACTGGTGATTGCACTGCTACTTATATCAGCTTTGGCCGCTTGGGGAATTCCAAATTTTCAAACACTTGGCCGCAATACAGCAGTCACCGCTGATATTAACAGACTGCAGACAGCCTTTTCTCTCGCGCGCAATACGGCGATTACACAGCGCATGACGACCACCATTTGCCCCGCCAACGCCGCGAAAAACGCCTGCACCCATGACTGGAGCAGTGTTCTCTTGGTCATTAAAGGAGACTCCATTAACCAGATACACAACGCAGATATTGTGCGGGTATTTCCAGCCCAAACAGCAACAGCCATATCGTACAACCGCGGCACACGCCGAGTCAGCTACAGCCCCCTTGGCCACACAAACGGTTTTAACGGCAGTTTTGATATTTGCACTGACAACGGCCGAGGCAAAAGGCTCGTACTGAGCCGGCTTGGCCGTCTGCGTATTGATGAAGCGCCTATCGACTGTTGACCCCGACAGGTTGATCTAGCCAGACATAGACCGACAGACGCCAGTTAATCGCTCCTACATCAGGCAATACCATCCAGGTAGCGCTCAGCATCTAGCGCTGCCATGCAGCCACTGCCGGCAGAAGTAATTGCTTGGCGATAAATATGATCCATCACATCGCCACAGGCGAAGACCCCTGGCACGCTGGTGGCGGTTGCATTGCCTTCCAGGCCTGATTTCACCTTGATATAACCGCCGTTCATGTCCAACTGACCTTCAAAAATCCCCGTGTTAGGGCTATGACCGATCGCGATGAACAACCCAGGCGCATGAATCTCTTTGGTGGAACCATCTTTAGTGGATTTAACGCGCACACCAGTGACACCAGTGTTATCGCCCAGCACCTCGTCCACTTCATAGAACCATTCAAGAGCAATTTTGCCAGCGTCGACTTTTTCGAACAGCTTGTCCTGCAGGATTTTTTCGGCACGTAACGTATCGCGACGGTGTACCAGGGTGACCTTAGAAGCGATATTTGAGAGATACAACGCTTCCTCAACAGCAGTATTACCGCCCCCCACCACAATCACTTCCTGGTTGCGATAGAAAAAGCCATCGCAGGTCGCGCAAGCAGACACCCCTTGGCCCATAAACTGCTGCTCGGTCGGCAGGCCTAGGTAACGCGCGCTGGCACCAGTGGCAATAATCAGTGCATCACAGGTGTAAATTCCGCTATCCCCTTTCAAGGTGTACGGTTTTTCACCTAAGCTGACCTCATTGATATGGTCAAACAGTACTTCTGTATTAAAGCGCTCAGCGTGCTGCTTCATGCGCTCCATCAACTCCGGCCCCTGAACACCTTGTGCGTCGCCGGGCCAGTTATCGACATCGGTTGTGGTCGTCAATTGGCCACCTGCCTGCAGTCCAGTAATCAGCAGCGGCTTTAGGTTGGCACGCGCTGCATA